>JBAQCH010000032.1:0-2765 GCA_049294015.1 Anaerolineae bacterium | reverse complement strand
GACGGCTGGGGCGCGTTTATGGTCTACGTGGGGCTGGACGCGGCCGCTGCGCCATCCGATGCGCTGCTGCACCGCCAAGTCGTCGTGCGCGAGCCGCTGGGCGAGGGCAACAGCGTCTTTCTGTCGCTCAGCCCGGCCTGGGACGAGGCGCGCGCGCCGGCTGGCCAGCGCGCTCTAACCCTCAGCACCCACACCGCGCTGGGGCCGTGGTGGGACCTGTTCGAGAACGACCGCGCCGGCTACGAGACACGTAAGGCCGCCTACACCGCACAGATGCTGGCTGCCGCCGAACAGGCGCTGCCCGGCCTGCGCGATGCGTCGCGTTTTGTCCTGCCAGGCACGCCCGTCAGCTTCCAGCGCTTTACCCGTCGCGCCTGGGGCTGGGTGGGTGGCTTCCCCCAGACCAACCTGTTCCGGGCGTGGGGTCCGCGGCTCGCGCCGAGCCTGTGGATGGTGGGCGACAGCATCTTTCCCGGCCAGTCCACCGCCGCCGTAGCCTTGGGCGGCCTGCGGGTCGGCGCAGCCGTGCTGCGTGAGATGGGGCTGACTCCCGCCCGCATTTTGCCCAGACCCAATTTGACGTTACAATCCAGCGCACAAGGCAGCTAAGGCTCTCGCGGCACGCGCCCCTCCTTGTCTACTTGTCTACTTGTCTACTTGTCTACCCTTTTCTCTCCACAGGAGGTTCCCATGAAAGTCGGTATCGTCGGCAGCGGCAACGTCGGCGCAGGCGCGGCCAACGCGATGGTTCTGCGCGGCGTGGCCCGTGAAATCGTGCTGGTGGACATCAACACCAAGCGCGCCCAGGCTGAGGCCGAGGACATTCTGCACGCCGTGCCCTTCTCCTCCCATGCCATGGTTGTCCGGCAAGGGGAGTACAGCGACCTGGACGGCTGCCAGGTCGTGGTGATCACGGCCGGCGTGGCGCAGCGACAGGGCGAGACACGCCTGCAATTGTTGGAGCGTAACGCCAAGATATTCAAGGGCATGATTCCGCAGATCGTCGCCAGCGCCCCGGATGCCATTCTGGTGGTCGCCACCAATCCGGTGGACATCATGACCCATTTGACCGCGCACTTCGCCGCGCCGCTGGGGGTGCCGCGCAAACACGTGATCGGCTCCGGCACCACGCTGGACACCGCCCGCTTCCGTTCGATCCTGGGCCGCGAGCTGGACGTGGACGCGGAGCACGTGCATGGCTACGTGGTGGGCGAGCACGGCGACTCCGAGGTGCTGGCCTGGTCGATGACCACCGTTGGCACGGTGCCGCTGGAGGACTACGCCCAGGCACGCGGCATCGAACTGAGCGCCAACCTGAAGCAGGAGGTGGACGATGGGGTGCGCCGCGCCGCCTATCGCATCATCGAGGGCAAGGGCTCGACCTACTACGGCATCGGCGCGGCCCTGGCCCGCATCGTCCAGGCCATCGTGCGCGACCAGCGCTCGCTGCTGACCGTCAGCGTGCCGGTGGAAACCATCGGCGACGTCCACGATATCACGTTTGCCTTGCCGGCCATCGTGGGCGGCGCTGGCATCATCTCGGTGTTGCCAGCGCCGCTGAGCGACGAGGAAGAAGCGCTGTTGGAGCACAGCGCTCGCACCTTGCGCGATGCGTTGGATGAGCTGGCCGCGGCTGGAGATTTGTAGGAACCATAAAAGTCCGACTTCTCGGAAGAAGTCGGACTTTTGGCATACCGGAGGCACCCATGATCGTCCAAACCATCGGCGTCGTCGGCTGTGGCCAGATGGGCGCAGGCATCGCCGAGGTCAGCCTGCTGGCCGGCTATGACGTCATCATCTACGGCCGCAACGAGGACATCCGGCCGGCCTGCCGCGGCCGCATCCAGCAGTCCTTGCAGCGGGCGGTCAGCCGGGGCAAGCTGGAGGCGCACGAGGCGGAGGCTGCGCTGGCCCGCCTGCGCGGCGTCGCCTATCTGGCGGAGCTGGCCGCGGCTGAGCTGGTGATCGAGTGCGTGGCCGAGGATTTGGCGCTGAAGCGGAGCATCTTCCGCAGCCTGGACGACATCCTGCGCCCGGCAGCCATCCTGGCCAGCAACACCTCCTCCCTCAGCATCAGCGAGATTGCCCTGGCCACCCGCCGGCCTGACAAGGTGCTGGGCATGCACTTCTTCAACCCGGTGCCCGTGATGCGCCTGCTGGAGCTGGTGCGGGGGCTGCACACCAGCGATGAGACCCTGGCCATCGCCCGCAAGGTGGGGGCGTATCTGGGCAAGACCACCATCACGGCGCCCGACAGCCCTGGCTTCATCGTCAACCGTCTGCTGATCCCCTACATCGTCGAGGCCGTCGGCGCGTACGAGGCCGGCCTGGCTGAGGCGGCCGTGGTGGACAACGCCGTCAAGCTGGGTATGGGGCACCCGCTGGGCCCGCTGGCGCTGGCCGACCTGATCGGCCTGGACGTGACCCTGGCTATCGCCGACACGCTGTACCAGTCGTCGGGCGACCCCTACTTCAAGGCGCCGCCGCTGCTGCGGCGCATGGTGGCGGTGGGGCAGTTGGGGCGCAAGACCGGCCAGGGCTTTTTCGAGTATCGCCGTTAGGCCGGCGGCGAACGCCCTCACCAGAAGCAACTCCAAGCGATGGAATCGCAACGCCTGCGCAGCGCTGGGGCTGGGCAGGCGTTGCCTAAGGGGATATCCTTGTGAACGGATCTTTAGGCTACGGCGCCTGCCAGCGCCGGCGTGCAGCCAGCGCGCCGGCCGCAGCCAGCAGGCTGGCAACCAGCGCGCCCCACGGGGTTACGG
>JBAQCH010000031.1:0-3566 GCA_049294015.1 Anaerolineae bacterium | reverse complement strand
GGCCAGGTGCGCCAGCCCCACCTGCTGCAAGGCGGCATCGACCTGCGCACTGGCCGTACGCTGGCCGCGCAGGCGCAGACCGAAGTGGACGTTGGCCTGCACCGGCCGGTTGAGCAGCACCGGGCGCTGCGACACGGTTGTCACCTGACGGCGGACGGCCAGCGGCGCATCGCTGGTGGGGTGGTACTCGAACTCGCCGAAGCGGATGCGGCCGGCGCTGGGCGGCTCCAGGAAGTTGAGCATGCGCAGCAGCGTGCTCTTGCCGGCGCCGCTGGGGCCAACCAGGGCCAGGATCTCGCCGTGACGGATCTCCAGGTGATCGATCTGCAGGACCGGCCGGCCGGCGTAGACCTTGCTGAGGCCCTCGATGCGGTAGCTGACGTGGTTGGGCAGGGCTGGCGCGCGCTGGTTGCCAGAGTTGGCTGCTGTCATGTGTCGATGGCCCTTCCTTGTAGCCGCAGCATCAGCGCGTTGATAACGAAGGTGATGCCCAGCAGGATCAGGCCCAGGGCAATGGCCAGCTCGAAGTTGCCCTTGCGCGTCTCCAGCACGATGGCGGTGGTCAGGACGCGCGTGCGGCCCTCGATGTTGCCGCCCACCAGCATCACCGCGCCCACCTCGGAGATAATGCCGCCGAAGCCGGCGATCACCGCCACGATGACACCGATGCGCGCCTCGGTGATCACCGTCCAGGCCGTCTGCCAGGTGGTGGCGCCCAGCGACTGCACCTGCTGGCGTAGCTGCGGATCGACACCCATCACCGCGGCCATGGTGAAGCCGGCCACCAGGGGAAAGGCAATGATGGTCTGGGCAATGATCATCGCGCCGGGCGTGAACAGGTTCGGGATCAGCGGCGAGTTGAGCTGGCCCAGCGGGCCGCTGCGCGAGAGCATCAGGTAGACGAAGAGGCCGATCACCACCGGCGGAAAGCCCATGCCGGTGTACATGAAGGCTACCACCAGCTTGCGTCCCAGAAAGCGCCATAGCCCCAACGCCGCGCCCACTGGCACGCCGATGATGGTGCTGAACAACAGCGCGATGCCCGACACCCGCAGCGACAGCGCCACGATCTCGGTCAGCGCCGAATCGGGGTTGAAGAGAAGGTTGACGGCCTGCCGCAGGCCATTCCAGAGCTCGTCGATGAGGCTCGCTCCTGTACCGAAGTTCGGTGAATCGAATTCACCGGCTGACAGCACCAAGCGGCCACAGCCGCTGGGAACGCGCTCCGCCAGGCCCTGAGGGGCCTTCGTATTGTCAGCCAGGGATTTCCAATCCCTGGCTACAGGCTCGCGCGTCGCGTATGTTTGTACCGATATGATTATACAAATCCTCAGGCGATTGTCAAAGTCAACAGGGTGTGCCCAGATTCATTCAACCTTGCCAGCAACATAGGAATGGCTAAAATCGAATTGCAGCTAGGCAATATCGAGATCATAACAGGCCGAAATACGTAGGTGAGCAAGGAGACTATCCATGTACCTGCTGAAGCTGAACGACTATGTACGGCTAGCTTTGAGCCACGCCGAATTCTCTCACAACGACGATGACAGTTGGACGGTAGACATACCAGTGCTACCAGGATCTGTCACCTGGGGCGAGACTCGCGCCGAAGCTGCGCTGATGGCGGAGGATGCCATACAAGGATGGCTGGTGACAGCGCTGCGTTTTGGCGACAAGGTCCCAGAGATCGACGGGTTTGCCCTAAGCCCTTTGAGTGACATGGAAAACAAGCACGAGATAGTCTATGCCTAAAGGAACGCTGGTCTCCATTCTTCATCCGGCAGGTGTCTCGCTGGAGGACTGGTTGGAGCTGTGAAAGCACCCGCTGGCCAGGACACAGAAAAGCCCATGCGCAATGCGCATGGGCTTTTTTCACCAGCCAGGCTTGCTTTATGGCCTATGGCTCCAACAGTAGGATATGTCCCGCCCTGGCCGTCAGGCTGGGCACAGGGACATAGCCCTGGAAGCCATCGGCCGTTACCGTCAGCGGAGCCGCGTCGCCGCCGTTCAGCAGGTCGCGCATCTGATAGGCGCCAGCCGCCAGCGAACCGCCGCGGTAGCTGAAAGTGCAGCCCTCCTGCTCCCCCTTGCGGTCGAAGTTCAGCACCACCAACACCGCCTGGCCGTCGGGCGCGTCTGCATCGCCAATCGGCGCCTGACGCATGAAGGCCAGCGTCGAGTCGCACGAGCTCTCCACCGGGACAAACGCGCCGCGCAGCAAGGCCGGATGGTCGTTGCGCAGATGGATCAAGCGCCGGTAGAGGCTGAGCAGGGAGTCTGCGTCGGCGTCCTGGGCGGCCACGTTGAGCTGCTCGAAGCCCTTGTTGACAGGCTGCCAGGGCACACCGTTGGTGAATCCAGCGTTGGCCGTGTCACTCCATTGCATGGGCGTGCGGATCAGCTCATCCGGCTTGTTGCCTGTCATGCCGATCTCCTCGCCGTAATAGATGAAGGGCACGCCGGGCAAGGTCAGCAGCGTCGTCGCAGCCAGCTTGTTGCCTTCCGGATCCTTGAAAAGCGTCGTGGCCACTCTGGGCTGGTCGTGGTTAGAGAGAAAGGCGGCAAACTGGCCGGTTGGATAGGCCGTCAACTTGTCGGCCAGTTTCTGGGCCGAAGCCACAGGCTTGCCCTGCTGCACACTGGCCAGGATGCTCTCGGCCAGGTCGAACTCGAAAGCCAGGTCCACTTCATCGTCCTTGACGTAGGGCGCTACCTGCGCCGTCGTATCCCAAACCTCGCCCACGGTCAGCGCCTCAGGATCGACCGTGTCGATGAAGTCGTCGAAGCCAGCCAGCCATTGGTGGGTGGCCGGCGCGCCGGCGTAGCGCGTCCCCTCCTCCACCAGGTGGCGCACCGCGTCCAGCCGGAAGCCGTCGACGCCCATCTCCTCCAGCCAGAAGCGCGCCGCGCTCTGCATCTCGGCCGTCACCTCAGGATTGCGGTAGTTCAGGTCGGGCATGCCCTCCCAGAACATGGCGAAGTAGTATTCGTCGCCGCTCTTATGCCAGACCGGCCCGCCGCCGACCCAGGGCGCCCGGCTGCCGTCGTCGCTGGGACTCCAGATGTACCAGTCGCGCTTATCCGAGCTGGGATCGCCGGCTGATTCGACGAACCAGGGATGCTCCGTCGATGTATGGTTTAGCACCAGGTCGACGATCACCTTGATGCCGCGGCGCTGCGCCTCCTCGATCAGGCGTTTGAAGTCCTCGTTGCTGCCGTAGTCCTCTTCGATGGTGTAATAATCGGTGGTGTCGTAGCCGTGATAGCTGGGCGACTGGGCCACAGGCATCAGCCAGATGCCGGTCACGCCCAGATCGTCCGTCGTCGTGGGATCGCCGTCGTTCAGATAGTCCAGCCGGTCGATCAGCCCTTGCAGATCGCCGATGCCGTCGCCGTCGCTGTCCTGAAAGCTGCGCACGAAGACCTCGTAGAAGACGGCGTCGTTCCACCAGGCGCTCTGGACTTCAGTCTGGTCGTTGGCGGCCGGCGCCGGCTCGTTCGTGGCCTCGGCCGCCGGCGCAGCCGCACTGGATGGCTGAGCTGCGGCCGCCGGGACCGCGCTGGGC
>JBAQCH010000030.1:0-20474 GCA_049294015.1 Anaerolineae bacterium | reverse complement strand
CGCCGCCCCCCATCCGCTGTTCTCCATCCGCTGTTCCCATCCGCTGTTCCCCATCCGTTGTGGTATTCCGCCGCTCCCCATCCGCCGCTCCCCATCCGCTGTTCTCCATCCGCTGTGGTCTTCCGCCTTCCCCCATCCGCCGCTCCCCATCCGCTGTGGTATTCCGCCCTCTCCCTCTACACCATTCGCGCATTCATGGTATAATAGCGCCAGTCAGGCAGACCGCCTTCAAGAGCACACCACAGGAGGTCCATCTCATGGCTAACCGTAAACAATCTGCCGGCGCCTGCGCCTACTGCGGCAAGGAGATGACCCGCGGCGGGCTGGCGCGCCACCTGCGCACCTGCCTCCAGCGCCAGCAGGCTATCGCTACGGCCAATGCTCGGCGCGGCCAGGATCAAACCCTCTACCACCTGCAAGTGCAGGACGCCTGGAGCAGCCGCTACTGGCTGCACCTGGAGATGCGCGGCAACGCCACCCTGGAAGATCTGGATCACTACCTGCGGGCGATCTGGGTGGAATGTTGCGGCCACCTGAGCGCGTTCGAGATCGGCGGCACGCACTACACTCAGGTCTTCAACGATGGTATGGGATATGGCGAGGAGAAGTCGATGAACGTGCGCGTCCATCGGCTCTTCAGCCCCGGCATGGAGATCCCCTACGAGTACGACTTCGGCACCACGACTGAGCTGTTGATCAAGGTGGTGGAGCAACGCCAAGGTAAGCCCACCACCAAGAATCCGATCGTGCTGATGGCGCGCAACGCCTTCGAGCCGCCGCCCTGCGCCGAGTGCGGCCAGCCGGCCGACTTCGTGTGCGCCGAATGCGTCTGGGACGACGAGGCGAACGCGGTATTCTGCGAGACGCACGCCGACGAGCACGAGCACGACGACATGCTGATGCCCATCGTCAACTCGCCGCGTACAGGCATGTGCGGCTATGACGGCCCGGCCGAGCCGCCCTATTGACCAGACATCAGATCGAGACGTTATGCAAACACAAGTATCTACCCAACCGCGCACTCAGCATAGGAGTAGCCGCAAGTCTATTCTTGTCTACGATGCGCACATCACCAGCACGCCCGGCACGCGCGGGGGCAAGCCTCGCATCGTCGGCCGGCGCATTACCGTCTCCGACGTGGCTATTTGGTTCCTGCAGATGGGCCTATCGGTGGACGAGATCGCCAAGGACTACGATCTGAGCCACGCCCAGGTTCATGCAGCGTTGGCCTATTACTATGACCATCGCGCAGAAATCGATGCACGTGAGGCCGCGGACTTGGCTGCTGCTGAAGCCTTGAGACAGCAGTACCCTTCGAAGCTGCAGGCAAAACTGGCAACCCGTGGCTGATGTCAAGCACTTTCACTTGGATGAGCATGTCAACCTGGCAATCGCATCGGGTTTGCGGCGACGCGGGATCGACGTGACCACATCCAGGGAGGCTGGGTTGATTGGTGCATCGGACGACGAACAATTGGCTTACGCATGGCAAGAAGGTCGAGTACTCGTGACCCAGGATACCGATTTCCTTGCGATTGCCTCACAAGTTGAGCAACATGCAGGCATTGCCTTCGCGCTCAAAGGATCGCGCTCGATTAGGCAGGTGATCGAACAGTTAAAGTTGATTCAACACGTGATGAGCATCGAGGAGATGCAAGGTCACATCGAATACCTGTGAGTGCGCCACATCAATCTCACACAGCCGTACCGTTGTTTTGGAGGACTGCGATATGTTTGACCCCAACGTAGTGGCCCACATCAAAGACGAAACCCAGCGCTGGGAATCCACCACGCTGAAGAAAACGCTGGATCGCTTTCCGGAGCGCCAGGAGCGCTTCGTCACCACCTCGTCTGAGCCGGTGGAGCGACTCTACACGCCGGCCGACATCGCGGACACCGACTACCTGCGCGATCTTGGCTATCCCGGCGAGTACCCCTACACGAGGGGCGTCCACGCCACCCTGCACCGCGGCAAGCTGTGGACCATGCGCATGTTCGCGGGCTTCGGCACGGCCGAGGAGACCAACGCGCGCTTCCGCTACCTGCTCAGCCAGGGCCAGACCGGCCTGAGCGTAGCCTTCGACATGCCCACGCTCTACGGCTACGACAGCGACGCGCCTGAGGCGCTGGGCGAGTTCGGCAAGTGCGGCGTAGCGGTCAGCTCCCTGGCCGACATGGAGGTGCTCTTCGACCAGATCCCGCTGGGCGATGTCACCACCTCCATGACCATCAACTCGCCCGCGGCCATCGTCTGGGCCATGTACATCGCCGCGGCCGAGAAGCAGGGCTATCAGCGCCGCCAGTTGCGCGGCACCTTGCAGAACGACATCCTCAAGGAGTATATCGCGCAGAAGGAGTTCCTCTTCCCGCCCGCACCCTCCATGCGCCTGGTGACAGACACAGTGGAGTTCGGCACGCATGAGTTGCCGGAGTGGAACACCATCAGCATCAGCGGCTACCACATCCGCGAGGCCGGCAGCACGGCCGCGCAGGAGCTGGCCTTCACCCTGGCCGATGGCTTCGCCTACGTGGAGGCTGCCATCGCGCGCGGGCTGGACGTGGACGAGTTCGCCCCTCGCCTCAGCTTCTTCTTCAACGCCCACAACGACTTCTTCGAGGAGATCGCCAAGTACCGGGCTGCGCGGCGCATCTGGGCGCGCGCCATGAGGGAAAAGTACGGCGCCAAGAGCCCGCGCTCCTGGCTGATGCGCTTCCATACCCAGACGGCCGGCGTCAGCCTGACCGCGCAGCAGCCGGAGAACAACATCGTGCGCGTGGCCATCCAGGCGCTGGCCGCGGTCATGGGCGGGACGCAGTCGCTGCACACCAACTCCATGGACGAGGCGCTGGCCCTGCCCTCGGAGAAGGCCGTCACCGTGGCCCTGCGCACCCAGCAGATCATCGGCCTCGAAAGCGGCGTGGCCAACACCATCGACCCGCTGGCCGGCTCCTATTTCGTGGAAGCCATGACCAACCGCATGGAGGCCGAGGCCAACGCCTATTTCCGCCAGATCGAGCGGCTGGGCGGCGTCGTCCCGGCCATCGAGGCCGGCTTCTTCCAGCGCGAGATCGCCGAGGCGGCCTACGTCTACCAGCGCGAGATCGACGACGGCCAGCGGGTGATCGTCGGCGTCAACGACTACGTGTCGGGCGAGCCGCAGGCCATCCCGATCCTGGCCATGGACCCGCAGGGCTACGAACGCCAGATCGCCCGCCTGCAGCGCGTGCGCCGCGAGCGCGACAACGCCGTGGTCCACAAGGCTCTGCACCGCCTGGCTGACGCCGCGCGCGATGAAGCCATCAACCTCATGCCCCCCATCCTGGAATGCGTCGAAGCCTACGCCACCCTGGGTGAGATCACCGATGTATTCCGCGAGGTGTTCGGGATCTATCATGAGGCGGTGTACTTTTAGCGTAACACGTAACACGTAACTGGAAGTGTGCCCGCGCAAGGAGACTCCGGGTTACGGGTTATGTGTTACGAGTTAAGCTTTGACACCCCTCGTGCATGATGGTACAATCCTGCACACGCACTATAGAACAAGGAGCACACACCTATGTCGGACCGAAAAATCCGTGTATTGGTAGCCAAGCCTGGCCTGGATGGCCATGACCGCGGCGCGAAGGTGGTGGCGCGCGCGCTGCGCGACGCCGGCTTCGAGGTGATCTACACTGGTATCCGCCAGACGCCGGAGATGATCGCCGAAGCCGCCTTGCAGGAAGACGTCGATGTAGTAGGTCTGAGCATTCTATCTGGCGCACACCTGGCGCTGTGCCCACGCGTGGTCGAGCTGCTCCACCAGCAGGGCATGGACGACGTGATGGTTTTGGTGGGCGGCATCATCCCCGACGAGGACATCGAGCCGCTGCGCCAGGCCGGCATCGACGCGGTCTTTGGTCCCGGCACCAGCACCCAGGACATCGTGGCCTTCATCAAGCAGCGCGCGGCCGTGCCAGCCTGAGCCAGCCGCCACCCCACTTCACCATTGATTCAAAAACGCCAACCGGTTGGTTGGCGTTTTGCGTTGAACATTATGGCTCTGGCCAGTCTCCGACCGAGCGGTCTGCGTCGTATCAGCCGTGGCGCACGGCCGGCATAGAAAATCAGTAGGTCGGAGCTTTTCAAATCCGCCGCCGCACGGCCAACGCTACACGGCCAACGCCCAGCAGCAACAGGCTAGCCAGCGCCAACAGCGCCGGCCAGCCAGCCAGCGCTTGCTCGACGTCAGCCCCGAAGCTGGCCAGGCTGACGGCTGTGGGCTGGTCGATAGCCAAGGGGCCGCTGGCAGTCCAGGGGCTGGCGACAGCGTCCAGGCGGGCCCGCACCCGCAGGCTGGCGTCGGACGAGGCGCTGTTGGGCACCCGCCATAGCACGTCGCCGTTGACCGAGCGGCTGGGCTCCAACTCGGCAGCGCGCCACTGGGCCAGGCTGGCCTGCTCGATCCGAAGGTCATCGATCCAGGCAGCGTCCTCGCCCCCGCTCAGGGTACTGTCCTTGCTGTAGCGCCACACCAACTCGTGTTGCCCGGCAGGCAGGGTCGCGCTGAAGGTCTGCCAGCCGGTCTGGCCGCTGACGTGCAGCAGAGTCTGGCCATCCACCAGAAACAGCAAACGATCGTAGCCTTCCTCCGAGTCGACCCGATAACGGAAGCTCAACTGGCCGCCGGCCACTGTCTCCAGCGGCAGAACCAGGCTGCTACGCTGGCCATGATCGATGCGGCCGGAGCGGACTGCGCCCTCGCTGGCCTGCCACGGCGTCTGACCGCGCGCGGCGAAGTCGCTGGGCAGACCAGCGGCAAAATCGACCTGGCGCGTGCCCACAGCGCTGGCGTCGAGACTCCACTCCAGGTCATAGCTGACCGGCAAGCTCGCCATCCCCTGCCAGGTCACGGCCCACAGTCCGCCTGGAGGCAGGACCTCGCCGCCGGTCGGTGCAGTCAAAACAGGGGCCGGCAACGGGGCAAGACCGCGCGCTTGCAGCGCCTGCAAGATGGCGTCACGATGTAGCCCGTCGAACAGGCTGGCATCGGCGTCTAGCAGCGCCTGGCCGGCCTCGACCAATGTGGCAGCCGGCGGCAGGTAGAAGCTGCTCTCCAGCGCCAGCACATCGGCCACCTCACGCCCGAACGCCGCCCGCATATCCCACAGGACCCGGCTCCAAATCTCACCATCAGCATGGACATCGCCCGACAAGTCGTGCGGGTACTGGCGGTCGCGGTCCACGCGGCGCAGACAGGCGCTGGAGCTGGTTGCATTGCCGCGGCTGTCCCACTCGCCAATGCAGGCCGGGTCGGCGCTTTCCTCAGCGAACAGACTGGCCGCCAGGTAGTCGCCGAAGCCCTCGCCAATGGCCTCCATCTCGCCGCCGCCCCAATGAGGAGCCAGGTCGTGCAGCAGAGCGTGGCCGTACTCGTGGACGATGATATCCGGGTCCAGGGCGTCGGGCCAACCGCCATCGCCGAAGTGCAGCGCGTCGTCGCTGACGCTGTAGAAGGACTGGTCTTGGGCGAACCAGTGCGGGCTGGCGTAGGTCACCCGATCGCGGACGCCGTTGGGCGGATTGTTGCGGTCGCTGTAGCCCAGAGACTGGAGGTAGCGCTGGGTCGCGTCGATGTGGTAATAGACCATCACTTCCTTGAAGCGCGGGTCGTCCGGGGGATATAGAAAGTCGCCGCTGGCAGAGAAGGCCGTGGCCGAACGATAGCCGGCCGGCTGGGTCACATCGACGTACTCGCCGCGCAGCCAGCCGCTGCCATCCAGCCCTTGCAGCGTCAACGTGCGCAGCGGCAGCGCGCCCTGGCGGAGCGGCTGCGGCGCGGCTCCATCAAGCACCTGCCCGCGGGCCAGCACCAGCCGGTTGTAGCGTTTGATCACCTGGCCCGAGCCGGCGTCCAGCAGCACCTCCCAGTCTCCTTGAGGCTGGGCCGCTGAGATCATCACCTGCCAGGCCAGGCGGGCCAGGGTGTCGGACATGGGCAAGACCACCAACTCCGGCGCGGGGCTGTTAGCGCGCGGCGCTCCAAACTGGATGGCGGCCCGCGCCTGTTGCATCGCATCCACGGCCGACAGCTGCGGAGCAACTGTCTCCAGCCGCAGGTCAGGGAGGGTACGATTATGTAGCACCTGAATCTGCCCCGCCCCATCGAGATGCACCGCCAGGTAAGCGCCATAGACCGGCCGGCCAGCCAGCGTCTGCTGATAGACCAGGTGGCTGCTACGCAGACCGTGGCGGGTGGAGATCAGGCGCAGGTCGGCGAGGTCTCGGTCCAGGCCCAGGGCGCTGTGATAAGTTTGGAGAAACGCGCGGGCCTGGCCCTGGGCGCTGTCATCGCCGCCGGCAGCGTCGATCTGGCAACCGCGCAACGTGGCCGGCCAGCCGCTCGCCCCGTCCCAGATCACATCAGCGCAGGGCAAAGCAGACGGATTGCTGGGAGCAGCCCAGGCAGGCGCGATGAAGAGCACCAGCAGCGCCAGTGTCAACAGCGAGCGTATGAGGATGTGGGGAGTCTTGGCGTGCTTGCGTTGTTGGCGATGCACCGCGGTTGCTCCTCTGGGCTGGGCAAGAGCCGGAGCTGCCAGCCGCTGGCCGTCTCAAGCGTTGACAAGCGCTATTTTAGCACCAGATGGAGGAATTGTCCAGCAGACTTTGGAAGCCGCCGCTAGATTTCTATCACGCGCCAGGGATAGACGTTCACCACCGTCGTGACGCGGTAGGGTGTGCTGGTCACTTCGTCGTTGCGATAGACATGTTTGTGGCCGTGCAACAGATAGCGCGGCTTGAAGGTGCGCATCAGCCAGAGGAAGGCGTCGAAGCCTTGGTGGGCGCGGTCAGGGCCGTCGTGGATGCCGGCCGGGGGACTGTGCGTCACCAGGATGTCCAGCGCACGGCCGTGCGTGATGCGGTTCCACAGCAACGGCGGCGCCAGTCGCAGCGCCCTGCGCCACATCTGGCTTTGGGTGTACTGAAAGCGAGGGTTGCGGTTATAGCGAATGCAGCCGTCCAGTCCGGCCAGCAACAGCCCCTTTTCGTGAACCACGCGCAGGTCAATATCCATGGGATGGCGGGGCGGCGCATCCAGGCCCCCGGGATCGACGAACTCCTGGCCCGCGGCGTGGTTGCCGTGGACCATAAAGCAGCGCACGCCCAGCATGCTGGCGACGTAGTCGATGTAGTAGTTAGGCAGGTCGCCGCAGCTCAGCACCAGATCGATCGCGCCGACCAGTTGCCGCAATTCAGGGTTGTAGAGCGCAGGTACTACTTTGTCGCTGATCGCAAGGATGCGCATGGGGAAATGATGAATGATGAACGATGAATGATGAACGATGCGCGACGCGATGCGTTCATCGTTCATCGTTTTTCATTCATCGCTCAGATTTGGATGGCGGGAGTATAGCATTGGGCGCGCAGCGTGTCAACGTGGCCCGCCAGCCAGCAGCCAATCCTGCCAAAAGGCCGCGGCAAAATAGTCATAGACGGCGTTGGACTGCACCTGCACAGCCAGCTCGCGGTTGATCTTGACCGAGGCCTCGCTGCCGTTGAGGCTGCCCACGTGGACCCAGCCGGTTCCGCCGGCCTGCACCAGCACCATCTTGTTGTGCAGCCCGCTGCCGGCCGGGTTAGCCAGCCGGGCCACCAGATCCAGCCGCTCGGCCTGGGCCAGCAGGTTCAGATAGGCCGCGGTCTGGGAGTTGGAGCCGGGATCGAAGAAGCTGTCCAGCATAATGCGCACCGTTGCGCCACGGCGCGCGGCCTGAATGTAGGCCAGCAGGCGCGGGTTGGGCGCGCTGTCCGGCGTGGCTGCGGCCCCGCCCCAGTTCACGCGCTCATAGAGCTGCTGCACCAGCACGCTGTCGCCGGCCCCGGCGCGTCCCACCATGCCCAGCAGGCCGCCGCTATCCGGCGGCAGCAGGCTGGTCTCTGGCGACTGCACAAACTCGGCTGTGAACGGGCCGGCCGTGCGCAGCGGCAAGGGATGGATCAACTGGTAACCGCTGCCGCCGCTGACTGTGCTGGGCACAAAGCCAGGGGGCGGCGCGCCGTAGCGGGGATCGGCCGCGTCCCAGCGGAAGAGATCGGCGTGGTGCAGCGGGTCCAGGTCGGCGTCGAACAAGGCGCGGGCATGGCTGACCAGGGCCGGGTCGTCGACGACCAGCGCCGCGCCGCGCCGGCCCAGCGTGCCGTCGCTTTTGTCGTCATCAGGCAAAGAGTCGTAGTTGAAGTTCTCGCTGCTGACCAACAGCAAGCGCTCGTCCACGACAATGAACTTGGCGTGCTGGTTGCTGTAGCGGTCCTTGGCGTCGTTGCGGTCGCTGACCATGAACCAGACCTGGCCGCCGGCTGCCTCGATCACCTGCGTCGCATAGCGCTGTTGATCGGAGATGCCGCCGGCCGGCGCGCCCTCCAGCAGGATCGACACTGCCACGCCGCCCCTGGCCTTGGCTGCCAGCAGCTCGGCCAGGGCCACGTGCTCGAAGGTGAAGCTGGCCAGCCGGATGCTCTGCTGCGCGCCGGCCAGGGTCTGGCTCACCACATCGAACAGGTTGTCCGGCCCCAACGCGGCTGTCAGCACGCCGCTGGCCACGATGACGGCCGGCCGTGCGAAGCGCTCCAGATCCCAGCCGGGGTACTGCACCCGCTGGCCGTTGTAGAGGTCGGCCGGGTCCTGCGCCCAGTCCGCGCGGCGGTCTGTATCGGGCAAGGGTTGGCCGGTGGTCCAGTCGAACTTGCGGTAGAGGATTTGGCCCTCGACGGGGAAGGTGCTGCTGGGAGCATAGGGATCGACGGCTGGGCCCTGCCAGCCGGGCTGGCCAGCGTTGCCTGCTTCGTAGACCATGGCGTCCACCAGCCCGCCGGCCCGGTTGAAGAGCAGCGCCTGGCCGCCGTTGTTGGCGAAGCGCAGGGCCGCGCCGCTGAGGTTGGGCACCTGCGGATCGCTGTCCGCGCCGTACTCGCAGTCGGGGGCAAAGCCGTAGGAGCGGGCAAAGGCTGCCGCGTTGCCGGTACACCACAGCCCCGTCCCCGCGGCCAGCGTGATGGCCGGAAACAGCACCCGGCGCTGCCCGTCGCTCACGGCATAGCCGGCCAGGTCCACCGGCTGCTGGCTGATGTTCCAGAGGCGAAAGGCTTCGTCCGGCTCGTTGGTGGTCTCGCTGTCGTAGTACAGCGCAGCCAGGCGGATGCGCGGCTGGTCCATGGCAATCAGCGGCAGGTAAACGGTGAACTGATCCGCGGACGGCGAGGCCAGCGGCATCGCTCCGCCGGCTCCGGCGGTCATGCCCAAAGCCAGGGCTACAAAGACGGCTAACACGAGCAGAGTGCGCAGGCGCATGGGGATCCCTCCTGCTATGGATGCAATCAGCGGCAGGAAAGCCGCTGGGCCGGTTCGTTGCAGTGCAGTATAGCACGGCGGGCCGGGGAGGCCAAGCTACGGCGCGCAGAGCGTCTTGGCGGCGGCTGCGATCTGTGCATTAATTGCATTACCCATCCTGCGCGAGCACATCGAGCAGTTGCTGGCCGGCGCGTCGTAGGGGCATGAATGGCGGCGCAGATTGTCGCCATCGACAACGAATCGTCGCTGCCGCCATTCATGCCCTTACGGTTACGCGACCGCCCTCCATGCCCTAACGACGCGCCCCACAAACTAGACGCCAGCCGCGATCATGGATAGAATGGGGATGTGTCCACGCCTCCGTAGCTCAGAGGACAGAGCAGGGGTTTCCTAAACCCTTACGCGGCGGCCCGACAGGTGTTCACGTGGAAACGAAACGCTTACCCTCCCTGGTCGATTGGGTGTTTGCCCCCGAATGGGTGACACCCGAAGAAGCGGCTTTCCTTATGGGCCGCGGGTACGACCTGGCTGCAATCCACGACCTGGTATCTATCGGGGCCTTTGATCTGCGGGACGCGCCGGACGGCGGCTATCTGATTGAACGAGAGTCGCTGCGCGAGTATCAGGACGCCCTGCTCATCGCCCTGTCGGAGTAGCTGCCATGCAAACCATGACCATGACAGCAGCCGGCAACGGTCATATCATCGCGGATGCAACCTTGGCAGACTACATCACAGCAGACGAAGCGGCCGAGATTTCCGGCTATCACGTGAACTACATCCGGCGATTGATGCGCGCCCACAAGCTGAAGGGGCGCAAAGCCGGCTTGGTCTGGCTGATTGAGCGCGAGAGCTTGCACGAGTATCAGGCGCGTATCGATGCGCTGGGAGCGCAGAAATTCACCCCTGACAGGTACAAAGACCCTGACTAACGGGCCGGGCGGTCGAAAGACTGACCCGGCCTTTGCTTTTGATAATCCCAGTTGACACAAGCCAGGCGGCCAACGTCTGGCTTTTTCTTTGCCTGAACATGTGCTTGACAGCAAGCCTATGCTGTGGTAACATGTGCTTGCAGATTGCACTATCTTACCAACACAAACGCCCCAGCCAACAGCGGGTAACTGTTGACCGGGGCTGACCCAGACGCCGGAGCTATCGGCGGCGGGGCTGCGCACATGGTAACACCAAGCGGCCTCTCCGGCAAACCGGCAGGGGTCGTTTTCATTCCTTCGAGGTGAAACCATGAGCAAGCGGTGCATCATGCCAGCATGGGCGTTGACGGTCTGTGAGCACTGCGGCGCGGCGATTGCCCAGGCATCGAAGGGCCGGCCGCGGCGGTTCTGTTCGGTGGCTTGTAAGCAGGCTGCATACCGTGGCCGTGTTACGAAAGTCACCAGAACGGGCTACACGCTTTCTGAAGGTCAGATCATACACGGGGCCGGCGAAACGTCCAGCCTTGCCAGCGCTGGCCAGCCAGCAAAGGCGGTGACGGCATGTTGACCGAACAAATGGCTTTGGAACTGGACACAACCCCGGACCCACGGGGCGCTGTCTGGCTGGCTTTCACCCGTGACCACAACGAAGACGACGCGGCGGCAACGTTTCAGCGGCGCTATGGGCAGCTCCCCCGGTACATCTTCGACGGCTTGGGCGGGCTGCTGTTGGTTGGCCCTGTGCCTGAGCCGGTGGACGCGCTACCCGACTCGCAACTTCTTCGAGACTGGCGCGCGGCCGGTGAGCGCGTGGAAGGCGGTGCATGATGGGCCAATCAGTCTGGTATCGAGATGACATTGGCCGGATGTGTGAGAGTGTGGCCCTGCTGGCGCTGGAAGCCAACACGGGGCAATCACCCGAATTCCTGCGCGGCGTGGTGGCCGGTATCACTGCGCTGATGCACGCATTCGGCGTGAAAAACACCCTGCCTGAGTGGCGCGAGCCAACCGCCGTCGAGGTGCTACCCGCCGACGTGCCACGGAGGATTACCCGATGAACGCACTTCTGGACTTGTTGGCCTGCATGGACTGGCTGACCCCCCTGCTGAGCCTGCTGGACAGGAACGTGGAGACTGTGAGTCTCAACCAAGACCAGGTATGGGCGGCGGACGAACTGAAGCGGCTCGGTATCAAGGTGCGACGGCTGATGGTTGTCCCGTTCGGCCGTATCGCCTTCGACGTGCCTGTCCAGCAGGTTGGCTTGACTATCACCCTGTTGCGCCAGATGGGTATCGACGTGCAAGACGGCAAGGGCCGGCCCTGGCATCGAAGGGGGCGGCGATGAACTTCTACGGCGCACAGTATGACCCGGACGTGCTGCGGGAGATCGTGTCAATCGAGCTGCGCGCCAATGGCCTTAACGTGGCTGTGACGCGGCCTAAGTCCCTGCCTCAAGTGTGGTCCCTGCTGGCGCGGGGAGCGTTCGGGACCAAGCCGGCAACGGTGAAGGCGCTGGCTGATAGTATCGCTGAAAAGACGGGCACGGACGCGGCCAGCATTCACCAGACGCGCTACGGCCTGGTTGTAGTGCTGGCCAAGCCCCCGGAGCTGCGGCGCACACTGACGGCCGGCGAGCTGCTGCGGGCGCTGCTGGCCAGCGGTAAGCCCCTGGGGCGGCTGGCTGTGCCTGTGGGGCTGTCTATCCTGGGGGAGCCTGTGCTGCTGGACCTGGCAGACCCGACAAGCCCCCACGTGGCCATGCTGGGCGCGACGGGCAGCGGTAAATCGGCGCTGGCCAGGTGGCTGCTGTGGTGGCTGTCTTTCCGCAATGGGGCGGCGGTGCAACTGCTGACTTACTCTCCCAAGGTGAAGGACTATCGCGAGTTGCTGGGCTGCGCATCGATGGCGCATCCCCCGGTTCAATCCCCCTCGGAGGCGCTGCGCTTGCTGGCCTGGCTGGTCTCGGAGCTAGATAGGCGCATGGAAGCGGGCGAGTCGGAGCCGGCGATTGTGGCCATGTATGACGAAGTGCCTACGCTGCTGAAAGTGGCGCCGGAAGCTGACGCGATGCTAGATCGCATTGCCGCGGCTGGCCGTGATGCGGGCATTCATCTATTGCTGGGCAGCCAACAGGCGGGCAAAGACGAAGCCAGCGCGGCTATGGCTAACATGCCAGCGCGGCTGGTCGGTCGGGTATCGTCTGGCACGCTGGCCTATGTCACGTCCGGCAAGTCGGGCACAGACGCCGACAAGCTGCTGGGCCGGGGTGACTTCTACCTGGTGCGACATGATGCGGTGCGGCTGCAAGCCCCCCTGCTGAGCGCGGCGGAATGGGAGCGGCTGCCCTATCTGCTGGAAGCTAACGAGCTGGACTTACCGACGGCCGTAGACTTCTCCCAGCCGGCGCGGCGCGGCGGTTCGGGCTGGAATGCCTCGGAGGTTGACGAAGACCAGGTGATGGCGGCCTTCGAGGGCGGCGCAACGCTGCGGGCGGTTATGGAGAGGTTCGGCCTCGGATACAGCCGGGCTAAGCGGCTGCAAGATCAATACTCGGAGGTGATGGCGAATGGTTGAAAGAGCTTTCGGCCTAGTCATGCTGGTGGTGATCGGCGGCTCGCTGGCCGTGCTGGCCATCCTGTGGCGCGTGGTGGATCGCGTCGGCGAGTCCCGTGTCTACTCGGACCTGACCACGTGGGCCCTTATGGTGACCCTGATTGTTGGCGGCATTGTCTTTGCCCGTGTGCTGCTGACCGGGCTGGCCAAGCTGTCTGTGGGCCGCAACGCGCACAAGGCGAAGCCGGTGGAACGGGAGCGCATTATCGAGCGGCACACTATCGACGGCCGGCCGCAGGCGCCACAGATCTTGACCCTGGACAGCCGGCCGCAAGACCTGCGACAGCTCTACCCCGACACGATGCGGGCGGCTATCGAGCGCGCGACGCCTGCGCAGATCGGAGCGCCTGAAGCCTACCCGGTGGAACTGCCAACGGCGGAAGTCTGGTCGCAACTGGACGCCCTGTTTATCGATTGACCCACTGTTGTTGCTGCTGGTCTACCCCTCCCCCCTGGGGGCAGGGGGACCAGCAGTAGCAGCAACAACACCGCAGAGGAGTAACAATGTCTAACGCAATGGAGAACCGCAGCTATCTTCTCGAGCAAGTCTTCGACATGATGTTTGACGAAATCGAGAAGGCGCCGGAGGTGATGGACCTGCGTGCTCAGCTCCGGGCCCTGGCCACAGACGAAGCCGGCCGCGACCTGATGGACGCCGGCATGAACTACGCGACCTTTTTAGCGCGGCGCGCCTTCCTGGCCGGCCTGGCCTTCGATGCGCGGGCCGTGCTGCTGCAAGCCGTGGCCGAACTGAACGCGGCTTGACCCCGCCCGAACCTTAACAACCCCATACCCCGGCCGGCTTGACGGTGCAAGTCCGGCGATATGAGCAAGGCCAGCAAGGGGCGGCCGGGGCTGTTTTCTCTCCAAACTGCGCGGCTAGTGTTGCGCCAGTTTGACAATACACCGGCGAAACGGTAAGATTGGCTTGTGATAATCACACTTGACACAAGTTATCACACAACGAAAGGAGTCGAGCCATGCCAGCTACAGCACTTGTTACCCTGCCAGCCAGCAGCTTCCTACCGGCTATCGAGCGCGAGCTCGAGCGAGACCCGCGCCTGAAGTCACCCAACACCCGGCGCGGATACCTGAACGATCTGCGGCAATTCGAGATCTGGCGCGGCGGGCGCCCCCTCTCCAGGCTGCTGGTGCAAGAGTATGCAGCCTCCCTGCAACACCAGGACCGGGCGGCCTCGGGTATCAATCGAGCCTTGGCGGCTATCCGCTGGTGGAGTCGCAAGGTGGGTGACCTGGCCTTCGAAGATCCGGCTATGGACAGGGAACAGCGCGAAGAAGTGGTCACCCAAGCGGCGCGCGTGGCCAGCATCCCCGATGTGAAGGGCAGCCGGCCACAAGTCGGGCGCCATGTCCAGTATGGAGAGATTGATGCCCTGTTGCGGGTCTGTGCCAATGACCAGACGGCGGCGGGGGTGCGTGACGCCTGCATTATCGCCTTGGGCGCGGCGACGGGCGCCCGACGCGCGGAGCTGGCCGGCCTCTCCCTGGCTGACTTCGAGGTGACCGACCAGGTGGCCGGGGAAGGGGTGTTGAGGATCCGGGGCAAAGGGGACAAGGCGCGGGTGGTCGACGTGTGCAACGGCGCCTATGCCTCCCTGGCCGATTGGCTGGCCATCCGCGGCAATGACCCGGGGCCGCTGTTCTATGCCGTCCGGCGCGGCGGCCATGTGCAACGCGGCGAGGGCTTGACCACGGAGGCGCTGGCGCAAATGCTGGCGAAACGCTGCGAACAGGCGAAGATCGCCAAGCGCACGACGTGGCACGACTTCCGGCGCACTGTGGCCGGTGACCTGCTGGACAATGGCGCAGACGTGGTGACCGTTCAGAAGATCCTCGGGCACGCCTCCCCGGTGACCACGAGCCGCTATGATCGGCGGCCGGAAGAGACCAGGCGCAAGGCGCTGCGTGGGCGGCATGTGCCTTACTACGGCGGCGGGCTGGCAGCGAGAGGTGCTTATGGCGATTGACCTGTATCTCGACGCCAGCGCGCTACGTGTAGCTAACTACCTGCGGTCCCTGCAGCCAGACGGCGAGCTGGCGAGCTGGGAGGTTGAAAGCTACCAGGTGTTTCCGCGCATAGTCGGAACTGCTATCCGGCTGTCCATCCTGGCCGGCCTGCGGCGCCCTGGTGAGGCTGACCTGCTTATGGCACAGGTGCTGCTCCAGGAGCTGGACACAGACCGCTGCATGTTATCAATCAGCGCGAACCCAACCCTTACTACCCCAACCCTTACGGCCGATGGCGAGAAAGCCATAGAGGAAGCCAGAAGCGAAGGGTTAGATGCAGAACAGCAGCGAGTGAAGCTGCTCACCATGACAGCGAGGGGTCAAGAGGTTATCAAAGAGACGGTCGCGCACGGCTGGGAGCCTGAGATAGCCCTGTTTGCCTGGCTGCTGAACAAGGCACGGCCAGCCTGGCCAGAGATTGACGACCAACTGGAAGAACTGAATAAGAAGCTGGGGGCGGGGGCCGTGATCGGTGGCGGGGAGGGTGCTGCGCAAGGCGAACCGCCAAAACCGGGCCGGTTCGGTAGCGAGCGTGATTTGTCCTTCGATGACGTTTCTGCTATTTGCAGACGGGTCAGAGACCATCAGGAACGGGGCGGACGTGTCCCTGACTGGCATAGGGACCACGCACCCGAAAACGGGCCGGGGAGCTACGGACTAGAGACCCTGCGCGGCTGGTTGAAAGACATCCGGTTTGGTGAGAGACCCCGAAAAGTCACCTGAAAATTCACCAACCGCTCCCCCAATAACTCACCAAGTTATGCGTTAGACTGTCTTCGAACAGCTAACGCATTTTTGTTCTCCCTGGAGGTAACGATGGCCGAGAAAAGTGAGCGTTTCGGGCTGGTTCTCAGCGCTGCTGAGAAGGAGGTTTTGGAGGCGCTGGCCGAGAAGGAGCGCATCCCCGCGGCGGCCGTGGTGCGGCGCTTGGTCTGGCAGGCTGGCCAGGTTGCGCAGATCCCCGCCGCGATACCCTGCGATAATGTGCGTTGACCCAACCTGACAGGAGGTGTTGCATGACCTACAAAACGACGATGGCCGCCGATAGGCGATTCGGCGGCCATCAAATGCTGGGAACGGAAAAACGAGCTGCTGGCCTCATCATACCACAGCCGGCGCGCGCCGTCAACTTATGGGCCGATGGCCTGTGCGAGCCGGTCAATCCGGGCGGCTGGGGCTGCTGGGGTTGGCTGGCTGAAGAAGCTGGCCAGCGGGTGGCAGAGGGGCGCGGCTGCCTGGGGCACGGCGCCGGCATGACCAACAATCGGGCCGAGTATCAGGCGGCAATTGAGGCGCTGCGCTGGGCGGCTGGCGAGGGGCTGCGCGGGGTGACCCTCTACAGCGACTCGCAACTGGTGGTCAATCAGGCCAACGCTTCATGGGCCTGCAAGGCGGCGCACCTGTTGCCCCTGCTGACCGAACTGCGGCTTCTGATGGCTGCGACGGGCGCGACGGTGCAATGGGTGCCGCGGGAGCAAAACCAGAGGGCGGACCAGCTCAGCCGCAACGCCTGGGCAGACGCAACCCGGAGGGCCAGATCATGACCGGGCTAGACTACAGCGACGCCGGCTTAACGGTCATCCCCCTGGCGAGACGAACCAAGCGCCCCCTGGTCAAATGGTCGGAGTACCAGACCAACCCGCCAGAGCGTGACCTGGTGCTGGCCTGGCAGCGCGAGTATCCGCGCTGCAATTGGGCGGTGATCCTGGGGCCTCCATCGGCCGGACTGATTGCCCTGGACTTTGACACCATGCCAGACTATGCCCGCTGGGCTGCGGCCTGGCCAGACGTTGCGCAGGCGGCGCCCACGGTCGGAACGGCGCGCGGCGCCCATGTCTACCTGGTGGGCCCGGCTGGCCAGCGTGGAACGAAATTCGCGAACTACGCCGGCGAGGTGAAGGCGGCGGGCGGCTACGTGCTGCTGCCTCCCAGCGTACACCCCTCGGGCGCGGTCTATCGCTGGCTGCATGGCGACGTGGCGCGCTATGTCCCCGACATCGACGACTTGCGCCAGATCGGTATTGAGGTCAACACGCCGGCTGTCCAGCACGCGCCCACGGGCCGGGCCTTCCCCACGAACCGCACGCCGGCGCGCCTGAAAGCCTGTGCGGCGGCGGTGATCGGCGGCGCGACGCCGGCAGGGAAGCGCAACGCGACGGCCTGGCGTCTGGCGCTACATCTGCGGTCGGAAAACTGGTCAGAGGCTGGCGCGCTGCATATCATGGCCGGCTGGTGGGACCGGTCAACCATCGCCGGCGATGGGCGCCAACGTGACGTAGAGCTGGCGCGGACGGTGGGCAGCGCTTACGCCGGCCATCGCACGCCTGGCCATGGCTGCAACTCCCCCGAACTCTCCCCTTACTGTGACCCTGCGTGTCCCCTGGCGCGCTTTCGGAGCCTGACATGATCCCCCAAACACTACTCACGCGGCTAGAGAACAGCCGCAACGGTGACCGGCCGGAAGCGCTGCGCGGCCTTGGTGACTGGCTGGCGACGCTGGACACTGCCGGCCTGGCAGCGGTTCGGCCTGACCTGCTGCGTCTGGACGGCCTGCGCGCGGCAGACCTGGACGGCCTGCGGGCCGATGGGCTGCGACGCCTGGACGAGGCGAAACGGGCGCAAGCGGCGCTGGAAGCGGCTGAAGGGGGCGACGTGGACAGCGAAGACGCGGCCTATACGGTGCAGATCGGCATCGCTGGCACGCCGTTTTTGGTTCATCGCAAGCGCGACGGGGACGGCGTGAAAACCACGGTGCTGGCGCACTTTGCCCCGCGAGTGATCGGCGAAATGGTACGGCATCGGCCGGGCGGTGAAACGGTCAGAGTGCTGTCGGTCGAAATCGCAACCCCACGCGGGCCTCGGACTATGGACGTGTTGCCCGAAGACCTGGCAGACCCCCGGCGCTTCCTAACCTGCTGCTACAACGCCCTGGGGGCTGACCTGGTGCTATCCAGCACGGCGGCATCACGCCATCTGCCCTTGGCCGCAACGGTTCTGGCAGACGCAGAGCGGCCGCGGTCGGAGGTCTTCGAGTTTACCGGCTGGCATGAGCGCAACGGCCGTTTGGTGTACCTGTCGGCCGGCGGCGCCATCGGCACAGACGACCCGTTGACAGTCGATCTGTCCAACATGGCTGCGGGGACGGGCTGTTTTCCCCTGGCAAACTTCGGGCCGCGCGACGATGGCGACGAAGCCCTGGCGACGGCTATTGCAGCTCTGTCTGGTCCGGTCCGACAATGCCTGGGAGATCGGGTCATGCTGCCGCAGTTGGCGGCCGTGGCGCTGGCGCCGGCCTTGCGCTGGGCGCCCATTACGGAATTGCCGGTGCTCCACGCAATGGGGGTTACTGGCCGCGGCAAAACCCGTTCGGCGCGCATCCTGCAGGCGTTTTACGGCCTGGACCGGCCAGCGCTTTCCTGGGGCTGGACACAGACGGCAATCGAGATTGTGGCCAGCTCACTGCGTGACTGTGTAGTGTGCATCGACGACCTGAAGGCTTCGACGTGTGATCCTCGTGTTGCGGTAAAGACCATGCAGCGGTGGGCAGATCGCCGGCCTCGGGTGCGAAGCAATCGGAGCGGATCCGGGCTGATCGGATCGCCCCATATCGCCAGCCTGATGCTGAGCAACGGGGAAGACCTGCCGGCGGGCGAGGCCTCGGTGGCAGCTCGGGCGCTGTTTATCCCGGTCGAAACGGACGCCTTCAACGAGGACGCCTTCCGCGCGGCTGAAGCGGCGCTGCCCGTGCTGTCAACCCTCACGGCGCGTTACATCCGTTGGCTGGCAGAGAACCAGGACGGGGTAGGCGCGTTGATCGGCGAGTCGTTCAACGATGCACGCCGGCGCTATCTGGCGCACCTGGTAGGGCGCACGCGAGTCAATGACGCTGGCCGCGTGGCCAGCAGTTGTGCCCTGCTGGAGACCGGGGCCATGCTGCTGACCCGCTTCCTGCGCACGGCGCCCTGGCCAGACGACCAGGCGGGCGAATGGATGGCAGCGACGCAAGACGCGCTGGAAGCTATCGCCAGCGCACAGGCTGGAATGATCGATGAAGAGTCCAGCGCTATGCTCTTCCTGTCGGCTATCGCAGCGCTGTTGGACCAAAGGGAGGTTGAACTGGTACCGGTCGAAGCCGGGAAGAGTTGCCCCCCGCTGGCCGGCTGTAGTGCTGACAAGCCCGGCGCCCGATTGATCGGCTATCGCCGGGAAAACGAGATCCTGCTAGACCCCGCGCTGGCGTTGCCGGCAGTGCGTCAGTGGCTGCAGCGGCAAGGGCTGAGCCGGCCTGTTGAGACCAACGGGCTGTATGCTCAACTGCGCAGCGGCGGGTATCTGGCACGTGTGGACAAGGACAAAACGGCCGTAGTCCACAAGCTTTCAGACCGGACGCAACGGCGCTTTCTGGCGCTGAAGTCAACATCTATCGACCAGTTAGCCGACGATGAAGACCAGCCGGAGGAAGCGCCCCGATTTTGACAAAGGCTTGGTTACACGTGTAACCGGTGTAACCGTGTAACCAAAAAAAACGGTGTAACCGGTGTAACCAAGCTGGAATGGTGTAACCAAAGCTCAATAGGTGTAACCAGGTGTAACCAAAACTCTGCGGTTCAATTCCGGTGCTCTATTGAAGAGAGCCTACTTGACGCGCGAGCGTGAATAACTTTGGTTACACGGTTACACTGGTTACACCGCAGTTATAGAGATTGTAAGAATTGCTTCCGGGAGGGGGTATCCCCCCACCTGGCGGCTTGCGTCAAGGCGCATTATCGCAAGGTAACGACATGGGCGAAAAGGTAACAATTACACCCCGTCAGACCCTGGCCATTGCCTCCCTGCTGGCTTCCGGCAAGGTGGCGGACGCGGCCAAAGCGGCAGACGTGGCGCCCAAAACGGTCTATGCCTGGCTGAACCAGCCGGCCTTTCAGGCGGCGCTTTCAGACGCAGCAGCGCACGCCCTGCGCGCCCTGGCCAGACGCCTGGCGGGCCTGGGGGACGCAGCCGCGGACGCCCTGAAAGACGCCCTTCAGGATGGGCAGCCTATCGCCGTCCGGTTGCGGGCTGCTGCCCTGGTGACTGAACGCACGCCGGCGCTGGTGCAACTGGTAGACCTGGCAGACCGGATTGAGCGCTTGGAGGCGCTGCTGGCCGATGAAACGCAGCCTTGAGGCGCGGGCCATTGCCCGACTAGAACGGCGCCGGCAACGCCTGGCCGGCCAACTTGAGGCGCTGGTAACCCCGCCCTTGCGGGCGGCCATCCTGGCTGACCCAGCCCTGGCTGGCCAGCTATCGGCGCCAGAGGTAGATCTGTACGGCAACCCCAGCACGTGGCCGGCCGGGCTTGAGCGGCAAGTCGGGGAGGTTTTCGATGCTGTTGTTCGCAATGTCGGCGCCGGCGAGCTGGTCGGAGAGCACGATCGGCTTGCCGCGCGCCTGAACCGTTATCTGCTGAGTAGTGAGGTAAACGAACCATGACAGGTGAACAGAAATTGACAGACGCCTTCGCGGCGGCCATCGCGCGGCAACTGCCGCCCGAGGCTGCGAAGGCAGCCGCGGCTGGCCGAAAGGTCACTGTG
>JBAQCH010000029.1:0-10331 GCA_049294015.1 Anaerolineae bacterium | reverse complement strand
GGCCGCGCCGGCCGCCCAACCGGCGGCGCAAGAACCTGCCGCTCCCGCCGTGGTGCGCGGCGACCCGGCCAAGGGCAAAGAGGCTTTTGTCACCTGCGCTGGTTGCCATGGCCCTGATGGCAAGGGTATCACCGGCTTGGGTAAGGATATGACCAGCAGTGAGTGGATCAAGAGCCAGACCGACGAGCAGTTGCTGGCCTTCCTCAAAGTCGGCCGGCCAGCCAGCGATCCGCTCAACACCACTGGCGTGGATATGCCCCCCAAGGGCGGCAACCCGGCGCTGACCGACGCGCAGTTGCTGGACATCATCGCCTACATCCACAGCATCCAGCAGTAGACAGGGTGTTCGGCCCTTCTGGCGCAACCGCCCCGGCAGGAACTTTCCTGCTGGGGCGGTTTTGTGTTTCGGCGGCGGCTGCGCAGCGGACATCTTGATACTTTCTTGACAGCCGGAGGGCGTTTCCTGGCGTCGTCATGATACCTTCCCTGCTATACTCGATAGTAGTCTTGCAGCAAGGAAGGACCTACCATGGTCGTCGAAACCGAAATATCCACTGTCATGCAGATTCCACACGAGTACCAGCCAGCGCGCTCTTGGCGTACCTGGCTACTTGGCCGGCCGCTCTCCACCGCTGACGCGCCTCACCAGACCATCGGCAAACGGGTCGGGCTGGCCGTCTTCGCGTCGGACGCCCTGTCCTCCACAGCCTATGCCACCCAGGAAATCCTGGCCGTGCTGGCCATCGCCGGCGCGGCCGCTTTCTCGCTGGCCTTCCCGATAGCCATCGGCATCGTCGTGCTGCTGGCCATCGTCACCATCTCCTACGAGCAAACGATCCACGCCTATCCGGGCGGCGGCGGCGCCTACATCGTCTCGCGCGACAACCTGGGCGAGCTGCCGGCCCAGATCGCTGGCGCAGCGCTGCTGACCGACTACATCCTGACCGTGGCGGTGTCAATCTCGTCAGGGGTCGCCCAGATCACATCGGCGTTTCCCATGCTCTTTCCCTTGCGCGTCGAGCTGGCGGTCGCGCTGGTGCTGCTGGTGATGCTGATCAACCTGCGCGGGGTCAAGGAATCGGGCGCGGTGTTCGCCGTGCCGACCTATTTCTTCCTGCTGGTGATGTTTCTCACCGTCGGCGTCGGATTCTTGCGGCTGCTCAACGGCGGCTTGGGCGACGTGCCGCAGCCGCCGCCGATCGAGACGGTCCAAACGATGCAGGCCATTGGCCTGTTCATGATCTTGCACGCGTTCGCCAACGGCACCACGGCGCTGACCGGCGTCGAAGCCATCTCCAACGGCATTACGGCCTTCAAGGAGCCCAAAAGCCGTAACGCCGGCCTCACGTTGGTGGCCATGTCGTTGATCCTGGGTACGCTGTTTCTGGGCATCACCTATCTGGCGATCCACGTTCACGCGGTGCCGTCCGCCACCGAGACGGTCATCTCGCAGTTGGCGCGCACGATCTACGGCAGTGAGGGCTTGCCCTACCTGCTGGTGATTGCGGCCACCACTCTGATCCTGATCATGGCCGCCAACACGTCGTTCGCCGACTTTCCGCGGCTGGGCGCGCTGATCGCTGCCGATGGCTTTTTGCCTCGCCAGTTGACGTTCAAGGGCAGCCGGTTGGTCTTCTCGCGCGGCATCATGGCGTTGGCCGGGCTTGCCTGCCTCTTGATCATCGTGTTTCAGGCCAGCGTCACCGCCCTGATCCCCCTCTACGCTATCGGCGTCTTCCTGTCGTTCACCCTGTCGCAGTCGGGCATGGCGCGGCGTTGGCGCAAGTCCGGCCGTCTCGCGCCGGGCCAGTCGCTGCAAGAAGCTGGTTCAGTAGTGACCCATGATCCGAGCTGGCGGCTCAAGATGGTCGTCAACGGCCTGGGCGCGGTGGCCACGGCTTTCGTCATGCTGGTGTTTGCGGTCACCAAGTTCCGCGAGGGCGCTTGGGTGGTCTTGCTGCTGATCCCGCTGTTGGTGACTATGTTCCTGGCCATTCATCGCCACTACAGGGATCTGGCGGGCCTGCTCTCGCTGGAGGAGTACCAGCCGGAGCCGCACGTCTCCCGCCAGCGTGTGATTATGCCCATCAGCGGCGTGCATCGCGGCACTCTGGCCGCCCTGCGCTATGCGCGCACGTTGTCGAAAGATATTACCGTGGTGCATGTCTCGATCGACCCAGCCAACGCTGATCGGGTGCGCAGCAAGTGGGAGTTTTGGGGTGAAGGCGTGCGCCTGGTGATCCTGGAGTCGCCATACCGGCTGTTGATGGAGCCGCTGCTGCAATACATCGATCGGATCTACGCCAACTGCCAACCGAACGAGGTCATCACCGTCGTGGTGCCCGAATTCGTGCCCAAGCGGCGCTGGGAGAACCTGTTGCATAACCAGACAGCCCTGACGTTGCGCCTGGCCTTGCGCTCCAAGTCGGGCATCATCGTCACGGACGTTCCCTTTGTCTACCGGCCCCAGCCTGGCGAAGCGCAGTTGACAGAACGCTAGCACAGGTCTAGAATCGTGAGCAATGACTCACGACACGCCAAGTCCTGCGCAGGCCGATCGGCTGCCCTCCCCCGGCGCTGGCAAGCTATCCGAGAACGCAGGCAAGCTCACGATCTTTCTCGGCTACGCCCCAGGCGTCGGCGCGACCTATGCCATGTTGGAACACGCCCGGCAGCGGCGCAGCGAAGGCGTCGATGTCGTCGTAGCTTCCCTGGACACCCACGGCAGCGCCGACACGGAGGCGTTGCTGGCTGGCCTGGAGGCGACGGCGCGCCTGCAGGCAGGCTATCGCGGCGCAGCGTTGGGGGACATCGATGTCGAGGCCGTCCTGGCTCGCCGGCCGCAACTGGCCGTTGTGGACGAGCTAGCCTACGCCAATCGGCCCGGCGGCCGGCACGCCCGGCGTTATCAGGATGTCGATGAGCTGCTGTCCGCTGGCGTGGATGTCTACGCCACCCTGACCATTGCCCAAGTCGATAGCCTGAGCGACGTAGCCGCCCAGATCACGGGAGTCGCTGCCGCCAACACCGTGCCCGACAGGCTCCTGGACGAAGCGCACGAGGTGCAGGTGGTCGACGTGCAGCCGGCCGACCTGCTGCGGCGACAGCGCGCAGGGCAAGTGACCATCCCCGGCCAGAGCGAGCGCGCTGTCGGCCAGTTCTACCGCCTGGGCAACCTGCTGGCGCTGCGCGAGCTGATGTTGCGGCGCACCGCCGATCGCCTCGATGATCAGATGCGAGCCTACATGGCAACGCAGGCCATCTCGGGTCCCTGGCCAGCGCGCGAGCGGTTGCTGGTCTGCGTCGGTCCCAACCCGCTGGGCGAGCCACTGGTGCGCGCAGCGCGGCGCCTGGCCGGCGACCTCAAGGCTGACTGGTTCGCCGTCCACATCGAAACGCCAGCCCAGGGTAGGCTTTCGGCGCAGGAGAGGGCGCAGGTCGCGCGCACGCTAACCCTGGCCGAGGAGTTGGGCGCTAAAGCGGTCGTCATTCCGGGAGCGTCCGTGGTAGACTCCGTCGTGGCCTACGCACAGGCGCACAACATCAGCAAGATCGTCATCGGCAAGCCGTTGGCCGCGCGCTGGCGCAATCTGCCGCGCGGCTCCGTCGCCGACCAGCTCATTCGCCGCGCAGCGTTCGATGTCCATGTGGTCGCTGGCGGCGCCGGACAGGCGCAGCCCATACGCGCGCGGCCTCGCCTGGACGATGCAGCCTGGCAGCGCTACCTGCTCAGCGTCGCTATCGTCGGAGGCGCCACGCTGCTGAGCGTATTGCTGCAACCGACGCTGCACATCGCCAACCTGCTGATGATCTACCTGTTTGCCGAGATCATCGCAGCCCTGGTTTTGGGGCGTGGACCGGCCATTCTGGCCTCAGCCCTGGGCGCGGTGGCTTTCGACTACTTCATCGTTCCGCCGCGCTTCACGTTGACGGTCGACGACACCGAGTACGTGCTGACCTTTCTTGGCCTGTTCGTGGTCGGGGTGCTGATCAGCAGCCTGACCGCCCGCTTCCGGCTTCAGGCTGAGACGGCCGAGCGCCGGGCCAATGAAACCGCCATCCTCAACGAACTCAGCCGCGATCTGGCCGCGGCCGGCAGCCTGGATGCTATCCTGCGGGCCGTGATCGACAATACCAGCCAGGTCTTCGGTCGCGCGGTCGTGCTGCTGCTGCCGGCCGTCGAGTCGAGCAACCGGCTTGCTGTATGGGGCCAGAGCCCAGGCTTTGAGCTCAGCCAGCGCGAGCAGGAGGTGGCTCAATGGGCCTTCGATCACACGCAGCCGGCCGGCCGCGGCACGGTGACACTGGCTGCGGCCGAAGCGCGCTACTTGCCACTGAAGACCGCGCGCGGCGCGGTCGGCGTCCTGGGCGTCAAGCCTGCCGATCCCACCATCTATTTGACGCCGGACCAGCGGCGCTTGTTGGAAGCCTTCGCCAGCCTGGCCGCCCTGGCGCTGGAGCGCGCCCAGTTGGCCGAGGAAGCCGAGCGTGCCCGCATCCAGGTGGAGAGCGAGCGCTTGCGCAACTCGTTGCTCAGCTCGGTGTCGCACGACCTGCGCACCCCACTGGCCGGCATCACCGGCGCGGCCAGCAGCCTGTTGGCCGAGGGCCCGCCGCTGGACGCCGCCACGCAGCGCGAGCTGGCGCAAAGCATCTACGACGAGGCCAATCGTCTCAACGCGCTGGTGCGCAACCTGCTGGACATGACCCGGCTAGAATCGGGCGGCATCCAGGTCCACAAGGCGTGGCAGCCGCTGGAGGACGTGGTGGGCGCAGCCTTGACCCACCTGGAGCCTTTGCTGGCAGGGCGGCCGGTAGAAGTACACCTGGATCCCGATCTGCCGCTTGTCCCGTTGGACGAGGTGTCGATCGAGCAGGTGCTGGTCAACCTGCTGGAGAACGCCGTCAAGTATACGCCGCCCGGCAGCCCTATCGACCTCGCGGCGTGGGCTGACGCGTCGGCCGTGACTGTGGAAGTGGCCGACCGCGGGCCTGGATTGGCGCCGGGCGACGAGGCGCGCGTCTTCGAGAAGTTCTACCGCGCCAGCAGTTCTGCCAGCGGCGTTGGCCTGGGCCTGGCCATCTGTCGCGGCATCGTCGAAGCCCACGGCGGCCGCATTTGGGCTGAGAACCGGCCCGATGGCGGCGCAGCCTTTCGCTTCCAGTTGCCCATCGAGGGCCAACCGCCGCTGCCGCCGGACGGGGAAGCCGCCAACAACCAGCTTGCAATGGCGGCTTTCGGCGGCGCCGGGCGCCTTGTAAGTCCGCCCTCGAGTCCGACAATCGTAGCGCTGGCCGGAGTTGCTGAGCATGTCTGATCCCCTACCGCTGATTCTGATCATCGAAGACGAGCTGCCGATCCGCCGCTTTCTGCACGCCGCGCTGACAGCCGCCAACTACCGCTGGATCGAGGCCGGTACGGCGCAGGAGGGGCTGACCCAGGCGGTGTTGCGCCAACCCGATCTGGTCATCCTCGATCTGGGCCTGCCCGACCTGGACGGGCTGGAGGTGATCCGCCAACTGCGCGCCTGGTCGACGCTGCCGATCATCGTCCTGTCGGCGCGGCAGCAAGAGGGAGACAAGGTGTTGGCGTTGGACGCTGGCGCCGACGACTATCTGACCAAGCCCTTCGGCGTGGCGGAGTTGCTGGCGCGGCTGCGCGTCGCCCTGCGCCATGCCAGCCGCGCCAGCGCCGGCTCTGACAGCCACATCTTCGACGTGGGCGAGCTGCACGTGGATCTTGCGCTGCGCCAGGTCTTCGTAGCGAGCGAGGAAGTCCATCTCACCCCGATTGAGTTCAAGCTTCTGGCCACCCTGGCGCATAACGCTGGCAAGGTAATGACTCACCGCCAACTGCTGCGCGATGTCTGGGGACCTGGCTATGGCGATGAAAGCCATTACCTGAGGGTCTTCGTCGCCCAACTGCGCCGTAAGATCGAGGTCGACCCGGCGCGGCCGCGCTACCTGATCACAGAACCGGGCGTGGGCTACCGGCTACGGGCCGAGGATGAGGGCGCCTGGCGCAGCGACGCAGCCTGAGCCATGCCGGCGCTTGCGCCGCTTTTGTCAACCCGTGCGTCGGGCGAGACATTTGTCGCAGCAGTGACCGCTCATTCGGGGGTATACTGGCGCCATGCACCCACGCGACCATCTGCTCCTCTCCAGCGCGGCCGCTATCGCAGCCTATCCCTGGCTGGGCCGCCGCGTGGTCATTCCCTGGGCCGCCAGCCTGCTGATCGATATCGACCACGCGCCGGCGTACATCCGCCGCCATGGCCTGGCGTCGCCGGCAGCCATTTGGCGTCACTACCGCCGCGCGAATGGGGACGGGCGCCAGCACCTGCTGCACCGCTGGCCCTTGATTCTGGCCGGGCTGGCGGCGACACCGCTGCTGCCGTGGCTTGGCCTGGCGGCTGCCGGCCTGGCCTTTCACCGCCTGCTGGACGACGGGCACGGTGCGTTGCAGCCGGCCTGGCGGCGCTGGCGCTGGCGGTTGAGCGCCCAGGGTCGCCTGCATGCCCGCGTGCGGCGTCGTGACGGCTATGCGTGCCGGGTCTGTGGTGCAAGCGGCGTGCTGCTGGATCTGCATCATCTGGTGGCCGAAAGCCGGGGCGGCGCCAATCGGCCCGACAACCTGATCAGTGTCTGCCAGCCCTGTCATCGGGCGCTGCACGCAGAATCTGGATCTTGAGTCAAAGCCGGCGTCAGAAAGAGACATTTGTCGCTGCGCATCGTCCCCAGATGGCCTATCATCGGGCCATGCCAAGGAGGCTCTATGAACGCACAAGATATCCCAATCAGCTCGGACGGCGACCAGATCGTCGATGTCCGCACCATTCCCCCTCGTGACCGGCACCCGCTGATCTTTGCAACTTTCGACAGCCTGGCCGTGGGCGAGGCCATGATCCTGGTCAACGACCACGAACCCCGGCCGCTCTACTATCAGTTCCTGCACGAGCGCGCCGGCCAGTTTGAGTGGGCTTATCTGCAAGATGGGCCGCTGGAGTGGCAGGCGCGCATCACACGCCGGGAGGCTTGATACGCCGTTCCAGCGGCGCCAGCAGCGCCAGGCTCCCCAGCACCAGCAGGCCGAAGACCAGGTACATGGCCCGGCCGCCCACGGCTTCCAGCAGCAAGCCGCCCAGCAGCCCACCCACGGCAGCGCCGATGCCGAAGATCATCGCGCCGAACAGCCCCTGCGCTGTGGCGCGCAGGCCAGGCGGCGCGTTCTCGTGGGCGAACGAGACGCCGGCCACCCACACTGCGGGGAAGGTCAGCCCGTTGAGGAGCTGGAAGGCCAGGACGCCGGCTGGCGCGCTGGCGGCCGCGAAGAGCAGCAGTCGTACCCCCGTCGCGGCCATGCCCAGCGCCAACAATCCGAACGATCCCAAGCGCTTGAGCAGGCGATCGGCGAAGAACAGCACCGGCAGCTCGGAGACGGTCGCCAGCGTCAGCGCCAGGCCCATGACGCCAGCGCTGGCGCCCAACTCTTGCATGTAGGGGAAAAGGTAGGTGTTGACAGACGCGAAGCCGGCGCCGCAGAAGAAGGTCATGGCCAGGAACAAGGCCCAGCGCCGGTTGCGCAGCAGAGATGACACGCCGCCCCGCGCCGCTCCGGTCGTGCTCGCCGAAGATCGATGGTCGAAGCTCAAGCGCTGGCTGACCACCAACGTCAGCGTCATCAAGGCGGCGTAGGTCCAGAAGGCCACGGGGAGGCCATTTCTCTCCACCAGCAGTCCAGCCAGCGGCGCGGCCAGGGCCCAGCCGAAGGTGCCGCCCATGCGCACGCGGCCATACTGGGCGCGCTGGTCGCCCAACATGTGCATGGTCGCGCTGTCGGAGAAGGAGACAATGGGCGAGCCCAAAAAGGAATAGAGGCCGATCATCAGCGCCACCGGCAGAAGTGCGCTCAGCGTGGGGATGATCAGCACCACGGCGATCAGCCCGGCCATGACCAGGCTCAAAATCAGCCCGTGTCGTCCCGTGCGGTCGGCCAGGTTGGTCCACAGCGGCGCGCCCACCAGGGCGATCAGCGGTGCCATGCCGGCCAGCAGGCCGATCTGCGCGCCCGTGAAGCCCAAGTGCTGGTAGTATAGGACAACAAACGGGATCAGCGACGCGGCGGCCGCGAAGTAGAGGAAGTAGAAGGCAAAGGGGATGGCTTTGCGCATGTTAGGGTGAGAGATCGCCGATATCCGCCATCAGTTGATCAGCCAGCCCCAGAAAGTAATCCTGCAATGTTGTCAATTGTAGGGGCTTGATCATGCGAGGCAGGAACTGGACCTTCATGACGTTGCGCATGGCCAGCGCCAGCCAGTAGTGGGTCATGCCAACGTGCTTTTGATTGGCCTGCTCGTACAGCGTTGCAAAGGGCATCAGTTCCTGGCAGATGAAGTAGATATCCACGAAGTCTTTGGACTCTGATCTTCCAAACAGCGCAGCCAGCTTGTTGCTAGTCATGTCGATCAGGTTGTCCAGGCGAATCCCGTAAGCTGGATCGGTGATGGTTGGCTGCAAGCGGAACGGGGTGTCGAAGGCGAAATCGATCTTGACGCGTTCGCCGGCCTGGTTGGTCAGAAAAGTCTCGACGAATGTGGGAAAAGCGCGCGTGAACTCAATCCCGGCATCCAGGTCCTGGGCGATCTCGCTGGCAATCGCTGTCACGCCGGTCATTGCCTCCCGTGCGTCAGCGAAGAAGTCCAGGTCTTCAGAGTAGCGGTGCTGGAGGTGGTACACCGCCAATGCTGTGCCACCCGTCAGATAGAACGAGGGTGCCAGGTCGCTATGCCCGATAGCTGTCAAAATGCGTTTCTGGAACGGAGTTAAGATTTCCATATCGCGCCTGCACATGCGGCTGGTTAAAGTACCACTCCCAGAAGTCGCGTATATCACGCGGCAGTACCAGGTGGGGTAGATAGTCGTGGATGGTTTGTAACCCGATGGCGCGCAGATCAGCGTCGCCGCCGCGCGACAGCACGCGCGTAACGTACCAGCGCCGAAACGCCTCGTTCTCCTGCGCGTCGGCCGGGATGTCGTAGTCCCAGATCAGCTTCTCGTTGAGGGGAATGGGTTTCATGCCCGCCAGTTTAGCACAGACTGGCACACAATTCAAGTCCAGGTGTTTTCAGGTTGGCCCCAACAGCCAGCCGGGACTCTTCGATCGCGTTCAGGCGCGACGTGTCATTCGATGATGTGACTAATGTCGCTGCGATGGCCTCCCGCACGTGTTATACTCCGAATGATCATACCCTGTGGCGCGGCTGCAAACGTAGAGTGAATGGTCCCTACTTCAGTTGAAAAGGAGCGTAACGGATGCAATCCCTGTCCATCAATGAGAATCTGGTTTTCCACGACGCAAACCCCTATGCCGAGCCTCTCTTCGTGGCGCCTACTGGACGCGTCCTGCGTTTTGCCTTGCGGCCAGGGCAGACTGTGCGCGAGCACACGGCGCCCAGTTCCCCCGTGTATCTGGTGACGCTGCAGGGCGTCGGGCTCTACTCCGGCGAGAACGGCGAGGAGCAGCGCTTTGGACCTGGCACGCTGCTGATCTTCGATGTGGGCGAGCGCCACGCGATCCGCGCCGAGGACGAAGAGTTGGTTTTCCTGGCCTTTTTGCATGGCGCACCTCTGGCCGCTTGAAACGTTTGTGACGGAGCATCAAGACGATGAGCGCTGAACATTTCCTTATCGACGACCTGCTGGCCCAACTGCCGGAGATTCCGCCCGACAGCATCGTCAGCCGCACTTTCTACTCGGACGACCGTCTCAAGGCCATTCTTTTCGGCTTCGCCGCTGGCCAGGAGCTGTCCGAGCACACGGCTGCGCGCCCGGCCATCCTGCACTTCCTGCAAGGGCAGGCGCGCCTGACGCTGGGCGACCACGCCACCACTGCCGGGCCGGGCACGTGGGTTCATATGCAGCCCCACCTGCCGCACAGCATCTACGCCGAGACTACCGTTGTCATGCTGCTCATCATGGTGTAGGGTTGACCCGTAATGCGTAACTCGTAAAACGTAACCCGGAGGAGCGCGCGCTCATCTCCGGCTCCTGGTTACGTGTTACGAGTTACGTGTCTCCCAACACCGGCCCGCCTGACCCACCCAAACCATGCGCCGCATCAACCTCCCCTTCCTGCTCCTCGCCGTCCTGGCCCTGCTGGCTGGCCTCTGGGCCGGGCTGATCCGGCTGCCCTGGCCGCTGCCGCCGTTGCGTCCCACCCTGCCCATGGCCCACGGCCCGCTGATGGTGGGCGGCTTTCTGGGCACGCTGGTCAGTCTGGAGCGCGCGGTGGGGCTGAGCGCGCTGGGCCGAGGCCGGCGCTGGACCTACGC
>JBAQCH010000028.1:0-2900 GCA_049294015.1 Anaerolineae bacterium | reverse complement strand
GGTCTCTCGCACCTACTACCTACCCAATCTGGCTGATCTGATCAACCAACACTCTGTTCTTGCTTACGAAAATGCGGTGCCTCCTTGACACTGCAATCCTCTACCACGAAAAATTGAGAAGATACTCGCCAAGACGCCAAGAACGCCAAAAGAAGCTGCCTTCCTTGGCGGCCTTTGCGCCTTTGCGTGCGCCACAATCGGGAAGTACTGAGATTAGTCTGTCGCCCAGGAGCGCCCGCCCTTGCAACCTTCCGCCTCGCTGGCTGCCAAACGCCCCACCGGCATGACAGCCTTCATCATCGTCTGGCTGGGCCAGATCGTTTCGGTGCTGGCCAGCAGCATGAGCCAGTTCGGCCTGACCATCTGGATGTACCAGCAGACCGAGAGCGCCCTGGCTATGGGGCTGATGCAGGTGGCCTTCATCCTGCCCTTCCTGCTGCTGTCGCCCATCGCCGGCGTCATGGTCGACCGCTACAACCGCAAGCTGATGATGATGGTCAGCGACTTCACGGCCATCCTGGCCACCGGCAGCGTGTTCATCCTGCTGTTGCTGGGCCGGCTGGAGTTCTGGCATCTCTACATTGCGGCCGCGCTGAACGGCATCGGCAACACCTTCCAGTGGCCGGCCTACTCCGCCGCCATCAGCACCATGGTGCCCAAGGAGCAGTACAGCCGGGCCAACGGGCTGATGTCGTTGATGGAGGCGGGGCCGGGCGTGCTGGCGCCGCTGCTGGCGGGCATGTTCTTGCCGCTGATCGGGCTGGTGGGCATCCTCAGCATCGATGTGATCAGCTTCTTCTTCGCCATCGGCGCGCTGCTGCTGGTCGTCGTGCCCCAGCCGGTGCGCACCGAATCGGGCGAAGAAGCGCGCGGCAGCCTGCGCCACGAGGCGGCCTATGGCTTCCGCTACATCTTCAAGCGGCCGAGCCTGCTGGGCCTGCAGATGGTCTTCTTCTTCGGCAACCTCTTCTTCGGCATCGCCTTCACCCTGCTGACCCCTATGGTGCTGGCCCGCACCGACAGCAACACCGTCATCTTCGGCCTGGTGCAGTCGGCTGGAGCTATCGGCGGCGTGGCCGGCGGCGTCGTCATGAGCATCTGGAGCGGCTTCAAGCGCCGCGTCAACGGCGTGCTGCTGGGCTGGATGATCAGCTCGCTGGGGTTGATGGTGATCGGCGTCGGCCAGGGATTGCCCATCTGGCTGCCGGCCATGTTCGTCACCTCGCTGGTCAGCCCACTGGTCAACACCTCCAACCAGGCCATCTGGCAGTCCAAGGTGGCCCCCGACGTACAGGGCCGCGTTTTCTCGGCCCGCCGGCTGATCGCCTGGTTCACCAACCCCATCTCGCCCATCATCGCCGGCGTGCTGGCCGACTTCGTCTTCGAGCCGGCCATGAGCGCCGACACCGCCCTGGCCGCGATCTTTGGCCCGCTGGTGGGCACCGGGCCGGGCGCGGGCATGGGGCTGATCATGCTGCTGTGCGGCTTGCTGGGGCTGATGGTGCCGGTGATCGCCTATTTCATCCCCGCCATCCGCAACGCCGAGAGAATCCTGCCCGACCACGACCAGCCAGCGCCGGCCGCGGCCTAATTGGCACAATCATCCGCAAAAACATCGGCGTAATTCCACAGCGGGCTCGGTCGGAGACCGGCCCGAGCGGCTATTGCAAGTCAACTCAAATCCGCCGGACGCAACGGCCAACGCAGCGCTGCGTCCCCAAGCAAGGATGCATCCCTATGAGCAATCCAACCGCCCCGCGCGTCGGCCTGGTCGGCCTGGGCAACCTGGGCTCGGCCGTCGGCAATCTGGTGGCCAACAACGGCTTCGACGTCATCGGCTGGGAGTACAACCGCGCGGTCGTCGACGAAATCAACGGCCAGCACAGCAACAGCCGCTACCTGGCCGGCATCGAGCTGCACAGCAAGCTGGCCGCCACCAGCGAGCTGGCCGAGGTCGTCGCCGCCAGCCAGATACTCTTCGTCGCCCTGCCGTCAGCCTTCATCCTGCCCACCCTCCAACCGGTGCGCCATCTGGTCCCGCAGAATGCCATCCTGGTCAACATGGCCAAGGGCATCGACGGCGCCACCGGGCTGACCTCTTTCCAGACCATCACCAGCATGTTTCCGCAGCAGCGCTGTGTGATGCTCTCCGGCCCCTCTATCGCCAACGAGTTCGCGCGCGGCATGCCCACTATCGTAGTGCTGGCCGGCCAGCAGCTCACCGATCTGGTGCAGGTGGCCCGCGTGCTGGACGCCAGCCACTTCCGCACCCGCTTTTCGCACGACGCGATGGGCGTAGAGCTGGGCGGCCTGCTGAAGAACATCTACGCCATCGGCCTGGGCATCTTCGACGGCCGGCAGATCGACAGCGTCAACTTCCGCTCGGTCTACCTGACCATCGCGCTGGAGGAGATGACCAAGATCGGCGTGGCGCTGGGCGCACAGGCCGATACCTTCGCCTACCTGCCCGGCATGGGCGACCTGCTGGCCACCTCGCTCAGCCCGCACAGCCACAACCGCCACCTGGGCGAGCGGCTGAGCCAGGGCTGGACGCTGGACGCCATCCGCGGCGAGATGGGCGTGCTGCCTGAGGGCTTCAACACCCTGCGCATCATGCTCAACGTCGCCGAGAAGATGCACGTCAGCCTGCCGCTGGCCCGCGCGCTGTGGGACGTGATCCACGGCCGGCTGGAGGCGGAGCACTTCATCTTCGCCTTCATCCGCGACTTCGTCGAGGAATAGCTGATGCGTCGATCCCTGCTTCTGTGCGGCCTTGTGCTGCTGGCTGCCCTGCTGGCCGGCTGCGGACCGGCCGAGCCCGCTGCCACGCCCACACCCACCAAGACGCTGACGCCCACGCCGCCGCCGGCCACAGCCACGTCTACGGCCACGCCCAGCCC
>JBAQCH010000027.1:0-38901 GCA_049294015.1 Anaerolineae bacterium | reverse complement strand
GGGCACGGCGGCGCTTTCCTGGCTGCGCCGCGGCCGGCGAGCAACCATCGTCAGCAGTCCGGCCAGGCCTGCGCCGGCCGCCAGCAGATGCACCGTGCCGCCGCCTGCGAAGTCGACAAAACCGTGGCCGAGGTTGAGATTAGCGCCCAGGTTGGCCAGCCAGCCGCCGCCCCAGACCCAATTGGTGGCCAGGGGATAGAGCAGGCCGCCCACCAGCAGGCCGCCGAGCAGCGAACTGAGGGCCGGTGTGCGCCCGCGCAGGGCCATGAGCGGAACCATGCTGGCCGTCGCTACCCAGGGCAACTGGGCGAAGAACAACTCATAGGCTGCCGGCGTGGCGGCCGGTCCGGTCAACGCCCAGCCGCTCATGCCGGCCATGCCCCAGCGCGTGCCCCACTGGCCGGCCAGCAAGGTCCATTCCCACACCAGGTCGTTGTAGCCGGGCGTGTCTGGCAGCGCCAGGCCGATGCCGCCAAAGGCCAGGGCAAAGCCAGTCAGGTAAAAGAGCGTCACACCCAACGCCGCCCCCGCCACGCCGCCCAGCGCCGCCTGCCAGGCGCGGCTTTCCTGTGCGCCGGCCGCAGCCAGGAAAACGAAGCCTGCCGGCGTCAGCCAGGCCATCGACGCCGCCAGCAGCCGTTCCAGGTTCAAGCCCGAGGGCGTGGGGCCGGGTTGGGCTGCCAGCGCGGGGGCTGCTATCACCGCCGCCGCGGCCAATGCCAATCCGGCGGCAACCACCAGTTTTCGCTGCACGGTCTCCTGCCTTCCCAGTAGCAATCCTTACCTCTGCGTTTCAGTCTGCAAGAACTCGTTCGAGATGTGTCTTTCGCGGCCAGCGCCTGACCGACAACCTGAGTTCTCGCCATGATACCAGACGCCTGGGAAATCATCAAGTCCCCTCGGCTTCTATGTCAAGCTTTCCCGCCACCAGGCGCGCCACAGCCGCCATTCGTTGCTCTGCCGGCTCCAGCGCAGCTCTACGGTGTCGCCGGAGGTGGTTTGGGCCAGGAAGCAGCGCCACTCGACCCCTTCTCCCTGCTCGCTCCACTGCCGGCCGAGACCGGCCAGGTAACGAGTGCGCTCGCGCCAGGCAAAGGCCACCGGCTGGACGGTCCCGCCAGGGCCAAACCGCACCTGGGCCGTGATCGGTTCGTCGATGTAAACCTCGGTCATGCTTGTTCCTCCAGATAGTCCAACAGCAAGCGCAGGGCCGCCAGAGCCGAGTCGACCTTGTTGGTGCGGCGGTCGCTGGGCCAGATGAAACGCTGGCCACGCTCGCAGCCCGGCGCGGACAGATGGATATAGGTCAGCCCCAGCGCTTTGTCAGCCGTGGCGCCGCTGGGACCGGCGATACCGGTCACGCTTAGCGCCACGTCGCTGCCCAGCAAACGGCGCACCCCCTGGGCCATTTCGGCGGCGCACTGGGAGCTAACCGCGCCGTAGCTCGCCAGCGTCTCGCTGCGCACACCCAGCAGGCCCTGCTTGACCTGGTTGCTATAGGCCAGCACGCCGCCCACGAAATAGTCGGAACTGCCGGGCACATCGGTAATGTTGTCGCCCAGCAGGCCACCGGTACACGACTCGGCCACGGCCAGCGTGAGCTGCCGGCCGCGCAGCCTTTCGCCGATCAGTTGCGCCAGTTGGATTGCTTGCATATCGATGACACCTCGCTTCATAACGCGCTCGATGCGGTTGCTCTGGGCCAGGAAAGCGCTGACAAAAGCCGACCACAGCACCGTCCATCGCACGGTTCGCACACTGGACAAGGTGGGCGGCTTGTGGTAGCATGAACTATCGTCAATTTCAGGAAAACAAGCAGGCAGTTTATTCTGACGGCGCCGCTCGCTGGCGCTGCACGGGTTGCTGCCAAAGGAGAACTACCATGAAGAAACTACTCGTGTTGGCCGGCGTGGTCGTTGGAGCTGTGGCGGCCGTAGTCGTAGTCCTCAAGCTGCTCAACCGGGATAAGCCAGTTCCGGTGTCCTCGCTGGAACGCAGTGAGACGCTCGATCTGCCCGCGTTCGACGAGAGCGAGCTGGGCGGGACAGTCAGCCCTGACCTGTTGAGCATTCTGGTCTGCCCGGAGGACCGCGGCCCGCTGAGCTTGTCCGGCGACGGCAAGTGGCTGGTCAACCCACGCAACGGCTATCGCTATCCGATCCGCAAAGGCATCCCGGTGATGCTGATCGAAGAGGGACGCCGGAACAAGGACCTGAGCCTGGTCAAATAGCACTGACCCTCGCGCTGTGGCCGGTCTCCGACCGAGCCACACTTAGGCCAGACCATACTCGCGCTGTGGCCGGTCTCCGACCGAGCCACGCTTGGGACTGACCATACGAAGAGCGAGACCCGCGCCGGCGGCTTGACACCGCCGGCCCACGTCTCGCTCTTTTGATTTGGAAGTGAAGCGTGCAGAAGTTCAACTTCTTAGAGAAGTTGAACTTCTGCGCCAGCAACCCTTCAGTCGACCTACTGCGCCGGCCGCACACCCAGCTTGACCGATATCACCTGCTGCTGGCCGTCGGAGCGCAGCACGGTCAACTGCACTTCATCGCCGGCCGAGGCGTAGCGGAAAAGGTAGTTCAACAGGTCGTCGAACTTCTGCACCGGCTGATCGTTGATGCCGATGATCAGATCGCCGCCAGATCTGAGGTACAGAGGCTCGCCCGTCATGACATTCACGCCCATCACGATGCTCGTGTCTCTGTCAGCGCCGCGCAGCCCAGCCCGACTGGCCGGGCCGCCAGCCACAACCTCGGTGACGTAGGCGCCCCTGGCATCCACGGGGAAGCCCAAGGCATCGGCCCATTCCGGTGAGAAGGTCTGGCCCGAAACGCCGATGAAGGGGTGCTGGTATTGGCCTTGGTCGATCAGAACCGGGATCACCCGCTGCGCGATGTAGATGGGGATGGCAAAGCCCACGCCAGAGTTGGCGCGCACCCCGCCGTCGCTGCGGATTTGGGCGTTGATGCCGATCACGCGACCCAACGAGTCCAGCAGCGGCCCGCCTGAGTTGCCAGGATTGATCGGCGCATCGGTCTGGATCACGTCCGGGATGGTGTAGCGGGCGTCAAGGGAGCGGATGCTGCGGCCCAGGCCGCTGATGGCGCCCACAGTCATGGAGCCGGCGAAGTCGAAGGGCGCGCCGATGGCAATCGCCCGATCGCCGACCGATAGCTCGTCGATGTTGCCGAACTCCACCGGGGTCAGGTCTAACCCTTCCGGATCGATCTCGATCACGGCCAGGTCGCTGAAGGCGTCAGCGCCCAATACCTTCCCGCTCACCGAACGGTCGTCGGCGAAGATCACCTGGACGCTATCGGTGCCTTCTACCACATGGGCATTGGTGACGACAAAGCCGGCCGCGTCCCAGACGAAGCCGGAGCCTTGGCCTTGCGGCAGCAGGTCCTCGCTGTCAGTTGCGGTGGGGACTACCCCCAGACTGACAATTTTGACCACCGATGGGTTGGCCTTCTGATAGACCGCCCGCAGGATCTGCGGCTCTACGTCGGCGTCGGGGTCGATGTTGATCACCGGCCGGGGAGGCGCTGCCGGGCTTTCAGCAACAGCGGCTGGCTGTTGCGGCTGAGGCGCTGTGTCGCGCAACACTGCCGGCGTGGGCAGGGGCAGATCGACGTCGAAGAGGGCGCTGGGCTGACCGGCGCCAGCAGTCGACGCGGCCAAGCGGCCAACACCCACAGCCGTCACCACCAGGCACAGACACAGAAAGGCTACGCCGAACAGCGCAGCAAAGACTAATACCGGTCCACGTTTTCTGGTTTCCATTGTTTCTCCTCGAAGACGCCACAGAGCACATTGGCGCTCAGGCAAAAGAATTATATCACACAAGCAGTTTATCAGGCGCAGATTAAATGCAGCTTAGCACAACGTGAAGGTTCGTTCAGGATGACTGCTTCCGAGAAGAGAAAAAAACTGGCCCAGCCTGCGAGAGACTGGGCCAGTTTGCCTGTCAAGCGAATGACTGCGGCTATTTGACTGCGGCAAAGCGCATGGTGCCGCTGTCTGCGAAGAGATCGATGTATAGATCGCCTTCCTGCACGAACCACACAGCGGCCGCGTCCAGATACTGCGTGAACTGCGTGCTCAGTGAGCCAGACGGACACACGGCGCGGGTCATAGCCTGAACGGTGATCTGTAGCGATGCGCCGTCGACCTGATACTGGCCGGCCCCGCGGTTGCAGTCAGCGATGATACGCACGGTGCCGCTGGGAACGAAGGTAACCTCGTACTTGGCCGGGTTGGCGATCTGCTGCGTGCCGCTGATCGGGTCGGTGAAGCCAATCCACTGCCAGGTCTGCCCGGTAATCTCGGAGAAAGACACCGTCGCGGCCTCAGGGGCTGGCGGTTGAGTCGCGGTCAATGGCGCAGTCACTGTGGGCGTGACGGGTTCGCTGACTGTCACTTCAGGTACTGCGATCGTCAGAGACTGAATCATGGCATCCAGCGCATCCAGACTGGGGCTGAAGTCGGCCGGCGCCAGGAAGCTCAACGCTGAGGCGGTCGCCTCCAGGTAAGCCTGCGGGTCCTCGTTGAAGGCCACGGCCTCGTCCTCAGTCATGGCCTCCATGCTGTCCGGCAACAGCGTCGTGGTGACCGGATAGCTGGCCGAGATCAGCGTCTGGCCATCGGCCGTCAGTCCCTGGAAGATATAGCGCAACTGGAAGTTCATCACCGGGCTCAAGTCTTGCGAGAACCGGCCCACCCAGCGCACACCCGAGGCATTCATGCCAGGCACGTCGAGATAGGCAACTTGCACAGCCACGTCGTTGACGCCGCCTGGCGGCGGCAGAACGGGCAGCGGCGGCGGCGGGTCAGCCGGCTGCTCGGCCAACAGCGCATCCAGGGCCATGATGGAGCGGGTGATGGTGTCGTTGCCGGCTTCTTGCCACAGCGTTTCGTAGGCTTTGACCGGCATGAGGTAGATCACCCGGCCAGCAAAGCTGGCGTCGTCCAGGGCTTCGCCGTCGAAGGTAACGGCCAGATGCTCCGGCGCGCCAACCGGGCCAGGCGGCATGCTGGCGTCGTAGGGCGTCGCCGCGACCGGCTGCACCAGATAGGAGTCAGCCACGCCTGCCACCGACATCGTTACCGCATCGGCAGCCATGATTGCGACGCTTTCGGCCATAGCTGCCACGCCGCCTGGCTGGAAGACCATGTTGCCGGCGTCGGCGAAGAGATTGATGACCAGAGCCTCGCCGTCCATCACGAAGGTGGCGGCGGCGTTCAGGTCGCGCATGAACACTTCGGACAGCGTGCCTTCGGGGCAGGCGACGCGTGTCATCACGGCCACGTCCAGGGTGAGCTGGCTGCCGTCCAGGGTGTACGTGCCGCCGCCGCGGTTGCAGTCCACCTGCAACACGACTGAGCCGTCGGGCAGCAGGGTCAAGGTGTACAGGCTGGGATCAGCGACCGAAACGCTGGTGTCGTCGGAGTACAGCGACTCGACCCATTGCCAGGTGACGCCAACGATGCCGTCGGCAGCGCTGCGGGTAGTAGCGCTGGCCGGTTCGACCTCAACCAAAGCGCCGTCCTGCAGCTCATAGGCCACCACCACCTGCTGCGACGGGCAGCACATGGGATCGTCGGGCCCCTGCGTGACCATGTCGACCACCACCTGGTTGTTCTCGATGGCAAGGGAGTTGATGCTAACCCGGTCGCCCAGCCCTGTGGTGGCAACGTTGGTCCACGCGCCCTCCACCTCGGCGACCACGGCCAGGTCGTAGAACATGCCGCTGCCGCCGCCGTTGGAGACCAGGATCACAGCGTAGGACGGCTGGCCATTCAGCTCGCCAGCCGCGGCGATGTCAGTCAGCTCAACCGAGGCTACCGTTGCCCCGTCAGGCACGACCGTGGTGGTATAGACGCCGTTGACCAACTGGATCGTGTCAGTGAGCAGCGCTGTGTTGCTGTAGGCCAGGTTGCTTAGGATGTCCATGGTCTCGGCATCCACCGCCGGCGCTGCCGGCTCGGGGACGGCCGCCACGAAACTGGCCACCAGCGCGCCGTCGGCCGTGCGCAGCTCCAGGCGATCGCCCTCGATGGAATAGGTGTTGGCCATTCCCAAGGCGGCTATGAACTCCGTTTCCTGTTCCATGACGCCTTCTGGCTGCTCGCAGAACATCATGGTGGCAGCCAGCGGCGTGATGCTGATCTGCTCGCCGTCCAGGGTGTAGGTCGCGGTGTAGCGGTTGCAGCCCGCCGAGCCGGACAGCGTGCCGTCATCGGCAAAGGTCGCCGTGATCTCGCTGCCGATCACCAGACTGGTCACAGCGCCGCGGCCATTGTTGTAGCTTGTCGCCAGCCACTCGGTGCCGGTCAACGGAGTAGGCACTTGTACCTGGAAGACGAAAACCGTCTCGCCTGCGGCGTCGAACAACGTCAATTGCGTGTCGGCGATCTCGTAGGATGCGACCAGACCAAGGTTGGTCAAGAAGGCCTGCTCCTGGCTCATGGCCGGCTCCGGGCAGGCCATCATGGTGCTGCCCGCCTCGGCGAAGGCCAATTGGTTGCCATCGACGGTGTAGGCAGCGAAGAAGTTGTTGCAGCCGGTGTTGCCGCCCGCGCGCCCATCAAGGAAGCGAATGGTTCCTTCGACGGCAGCCGGGACGAGCGCACCGTCCTCGCCAAGGTACTCAACCAGTTGCCACATCGGGCCTTCCAGGCTCACCGCAGGCTCGCTGGGTTCAGCAGCAGCCTCGCCGGCCGCCATGAAGCTGACGGCCAACGCGCCGTCGGCCGTGCGCAGCTCCAGCGCGTCGCCTTGGATCGAGAAGCTTGCGGCGGACTCGAGCGCGGCGCCGAAGGCCATTTCCTGCTCCATCACGCCTTCCGGCTCGGCGCAGAACATCATCGTCATGGCTAACGGCCCGATCGCGATTTGATCCCCGTCCAGGGTGTAGCCGCCGGAGTAGTTGTTGCAGCCGGCCGAGCCGGACAGCGTGCCGTCATCCTGGAAGGTGGCGGTCAGCAGTGTGCCGCTGATCACGCTGGTCACAGCCTCTTGTCCATTGTTGACGCTGACTGCCTGCCAGAGCGTGCCGGTCAAGGGCGTCTGCGCCAGCGGCTCGAAGACCAGAATCACTGCGCCGTCGGCGTTGGCCATGTGCAGTTGGTTGGCGACGATCTGATAGGCGGCAATCTGCTCCAGGCTGGCCAGGAAGGCCTGCTCCTGAGCCATCACTCGCTCTTCACAGGCCATCATGGTGCTGCCAGCCGGTCCGAAGCTCAACTGATCGCCTTCAAGGGTGTACGGGGCAAAGAACATGTTGCAGCCACCCTGGCCGCCGGCCTCGCCGTCTTGCAGCTTGATTGTCGCCTCGGCGCTGGGCATGGAAAGCATGCCGTTCTGATCGGTGTAGGCGATCAGTTTCCAGGTCACGCCCTCCAGCTCGGCCGCGGGCGCCACCGGGGTCTGGCTGACCACTTCGACCAGCGTCCAGCGGAAGGACGACGCGTCAGCCGGTGGATTGGGCACGGTCTGCTTGTTGACCAGCAGCTCATACTCGAAGCCGGCCTCGAATTCGAAGCCCTCGATGGTGCTATAAAAGAGGCTATAGGCATCCTCTGGGTTTTCCTTGACCAAGAGGCACGTTTGAGGCGCCACACCCATACAGGGCGCCTGGTTAGGACCGACATACAGGGTGATGTTTTCGCCTTCGGCTGGCGCGGGCGCCGCCTCCGGTGTCTGAGGCGCTGGCGCGGGCGCCGGGGCCGGCGCGGGAACCACACACGCGCTGATGATCATGCTGGTCATAACCAACAGGCTCAACAGCAGAAGTCCTTTGGATCGAATTGATTTGTGCATAAACGGATTGTCTCCTTTATCCGAGTCAAATGTTGACGAGCTTTACATGCGGCATGGACAAGTCTTGTTCATAGTGACGCTGCTACGACCGATCTGGATACTTCGCCGCCGCTAACTGGTCAAGCCAGCGTCGATCGCCAGCGCCAACGCCTGCGCGCGCTGCGAGCCGATGACTACCACAGCGCCGTTGCGCAGGTGCAGGCGCACGCCCTGGCTGCCGCTAACGTTGTAGGCCCGGTTGCTGCCCAGGCCGCGAATGCCCCAGCCGCCGTACTGGCGCATGGGCTGGTAGTCCACAGCCTCACACCGCTCGATGTCGCCGAACCGGATCAACCGTTTCGTCAGCGGGATGTAGCGCAGCCACACCCCTTCGTCGTTCACTTCCACCACCAGCCGGAGGTAAAGGAAGAACACAGGCAGGCCGATGCCAAACAGCGCCCAGAACAGCCACACCATCCAGTCAGGGCCGGGGTTGTCGCCGAATGGCTGGCCGAGCAGAATCTGTTGGATCCAGCCCCACCACTGCAAGGCAGCGATACCCAGGATCAGCATCCAAATCCAAAGCTGGCGAAAGCGCTGTTCCTCGTGGAATGCGGGGAGCGACGCAGGCTGCGTTGTCATGTTGACGTATTCCGCGCCCCAGGGGCTCGTTGACAAGCCCCTGGGGCGAAACAGGCTGAGATGAACGTTATCTCGGGAACCAGCCAGCTTCCGTCTTGGAGCAATTGAAGGGCTGCATGGGCACGTTCGGATCGCAGCTCACCTGGAAGTTAGCTGTCGTGTCGGCTGTGCAGTTGCCCCAGATGGTGATCTGCGGCTCCATCTGGATCGATCCCTGGTTGGGCGAGTTCCACGCGCCGTCCGACTGGAAGCAGTTCACCTGGTGGATGTTCTGCTGGATGCAGGGGGTATAGTTGCCAAAACGCGTCTGCACGCTGGACGCCGAGGGCGGGAAGCACTGGGTAGGCGGGGGCGGGGGCGGCGGCGGTGAAGGATTGCCGCCGCCGGGCTTGATAAACTGCCAATCGGCGGTGATGAACGCCGCCTGGGTAAACTCGCGGTAGAGGATGGACACGTTGGCGTTGCCCTGCACAAAGGGCACGTCCACCACCATCGTCTTGCCCGATCGGCCTGCGCCGCGCGTGTCCAGGAAGGTGACATTGTTGACCAGTAGCGCAAACTCGTCGTCGGCGGTGATGGTGAAGCGATAGGCGCCGGCGTAGAAGAAAGCGGTGGTATCGAAGCGGGCGCTGAAGTTGTCGACCGGCACATTGGCGCCGGGCGAGCCGAAGCCCCAGTTGAACCAGATGAAGGGCACCTGCTGCGACAGCACCGGATTGCCGGCCCAGTCTGGGTTGTTCCAGTACCAGGCTGTCCAGACGTTGCCGCTCTGAGCCGCGGCCGGCGCCGGCGCCTGGGCCGCCAAAGGCAGCAGGACCACGATCGCCAGCAGCGCGATGATCAGTGTTCGTTTCATAGTGAGCACTCCTTGCTGCGATAGTCCGGCTACTGGATCGGCGCCAGAACTCTGGGCGCCGCGTCAGCAGCGGTGGTGAGGGTCAAGGCGCCGATCACTGGCCGGGAGGGGTCCAGCCGGCCGACCCACACGCCGTACAGGCCAGGCGTGGCGCCCGTCACCGTTACCAGCGGGTTGATGTTGATCTCGTCCTCGGCGTCGTCGCCGCACGCCAGCAGTTCGCCGTCCTCGCGCAGCACCAGCAGCGTGGCGTCGCTGTCGCCTTCCAGGAAGACGGTGAACTGATCGCCCTCGCCCGTCCAGTTGAAGACCAAGTCGGGCACGCCGTTGACCAGGCCGTTGCAGGCCGGGTTGGGCAGGCCCAACTCGAAGAGCGGGATCGTGCCGGAGACCGTCATGCTGGCGTTGACAGGCTCGCTGCCGCTAAACTCGACGGCCTCAGCCGCCTGGTCGAGAATCCCCTGGATGCCCGCCGCGCGCGCCGCTGCGACGTCGGGCTGCTCGGCCGGCTTGGGCGTCGGCGGCCGTTGGATCAGTCCACCCAGGCTGAAGACGCCCAGGTTGAACTCAGGCTTGGTAGTCAGCACCAACACGCCGGGGATCAACTGGCCCTTGGCGTAGCTGCCCGCCCAAATCTTGTAGACGCCTGCGGGCGCGTCGCTGAGCTCCACAGCCGGATCGAGGACGTCCTGATGCCAGTCATCGTTGCACAGCAACTGGCCGTCGGGCGTCAGCACCACCAGCGTGGGGTCGCTGTCGCTCATGAAGAAGACGCCAGCGTAGGGGACTGGATTCGCCAGTTTGACCGTCACTATCGGTTGGGCGTTGATGAAACCCAGGCACTGGCTGGAGAGCAGACTGGCGTCGACCGTGCCGCCGGCCTGCACGCTGACGAAGGTGGGATCCAGCGGCAAGCCGGCATCCAGGTCCAGGGTGAACAGCGATGCGCTGCCGGCGCGGGCCACTTCGGCCGCCAGGCGCAGCCGCAGACCCTCAGAGCCGTAGAGATCCCGGGCATCGATGGACTGCAGGAAGTCCTCCTCGCGCTGGAATGTCACCACGGTCGGGGTATCGAAGGTTTGATCGGACCGACCGGTGAGCGTTACGGTAAGGGTGTCGTCGCCGTTGTCTACCCAACTGCCCAACTCAACGATCGGCGCTTCCCCGTTGGCAAACTCGGTGGCCATTTGCGCGCTGCCGCTGTCGAACAGCGTCAGCGCCACCAGGCGCGTGCCGCCGCCCGAAGCTGCCGGCAGCAATGCTACGTAGGTGTTGGCCAGGCCGATGTCTTCGGTCAAAGCGGCCGTGGCCGTTACGGCTGCGGTCTCGGACAAGGCAGGCGTGGTTATGCCGGCTGTCGTTGTGATTTCTGCGCTGCCCGTCACGACGGCCGTCGCGGTCATCGTCTCGCTTTCGCTGATGACGGCAGACGGCGCTGTCTCACTGGACGGCACGGCTGCGGCTGGCTCACCTGTCGACCGTGCCAAGCGCACTACCTGGCCGGCCTCACCCAACACCAACAGCTCATCGCCTTCCAATCCCACCAGGAAAGAGCGCGGCTCGAAGTACTGCTGGTCGCCCTGTTGGGTCAACACCACCGTAACCGCGCCGCTGGGGTTGGCTGACCACGTGCCGGTCTCGACGATGGGCGGCTGATCGTTCAGGTAGTCGCTGGTAACGACAACGCTGCCCTCGGCCTCCAGCGCGACGGTGATGTCACGACCAGGAGTGTCCGCGGCCGGCAACGAGGCTGTGTAAACGCCAACATACTCCGCTGGCAGTTGAGCAACCGGCTCGACTGGCATTTCTGGCGCGGGAGCGGGCACTACAGGCTCCTGTGGCGCTGGCAGGCCGGCCGCGCTGCACGACGCCAGCGCTAGCAGGCCGAGGACTAAGGCAATCAACGATATGGTCATTCGCATGGGGTCTCTCCTTGAAGAATTCTGAGAGTTCATCGCTCGAAACGGGGGGCCGTTCTCTGAATCAGCGACCGGCCAGACAAGCTGGCAGGGGCAAGACACAAGACGTCGCAGCCGCCCCCGACTGCGACGTCTTGTGCTGACATGCTCAGAGCAGACGCTTTGTTCAGCGGTTTTGATCCTGCCGTTGGCCTTGCGTTTAGGCCAGCGTATCGACGTTGTTCAGATCGGCGAAGGCCTGCTTGACGCGGTCGATGAAGGTTTGCTGGCCGGCGCGCAGCCAGACGCGTGGGTCGTAGTAGCTCTTGTTAGGCTTGGTAGGGCCTTCGGGGTTGCCCAGTTGGCCCTGCAGGTAGGCCTCGTTGGCCTGGTAGTACTGGCGCACGCCGTCCCAGAACGCCCATTGGGTGTCGGTATCGATGTTGAACTTGATTGCGCCGTAGGAGATAGCTTCGGTGATGTCCGCGGGAGCCGAACCAGAGCCGCCGTGGAAGACGAAGTTGATCGGCTTGGGCGCCGTGCCATATTTCTCCTGCACGTAGAGCTGCGAATCGCGCAGGATCTTGGGGCGCAGCTGCACGTTGCCGGGCGAGTAGACGCCATGGACGTTGCCAAACGAGGCCGCTACGGTGAAGTGGGGGCTAACCTTCAGCAACTCCTCGTAGGCATAGGCCACGTCTTCCGGTTGGGTGTAGAGCCGATCGCTGGCTACGCCGCTGTGGTCGACGCCGTCTTCCTCGCCGCCGGTGATACCCAGCTCGAACTCCAAGGTCATGCCCATCTTGCTCATGCGCTCCAGATAGCGCTTGCAGGTGTCGATGTTTTGCTGGATTGGCTCGGTCGACAGGTCGATCATGTGCGAGCTGTAGAGCGGCACCCCATGCGTCTGGAAGAATGCCTCGCCGGCGTCCAGCAAGCCGTCGAGCCAGGGCAGCGCCTTGCGGGGGCAGTGGTCGGTGTGCAGGATCACCCGTGCATCATACAGCCCCGCCATGTGGTGGACGTGCTCAGCCAGGGAGATGGCGCCTGCGATGGAGGCCCGCATGCCGTCGTTTTTCATGCCCTTGCCGGCGTAGAAGGCTGAGCCGCCGGTCGAGGCCTGGATGATCACTGGCGAGTTGACGTCGCGCGCCGCCTCCATCACGCCGTTGACCGTTTCGGTGCCGATGCAGTTGACGGCTGGCAAGGCAAACTGCTTTTCCTTGGCTACGGCAAACAGGGCCTGGACTGCGTCGCCGGTCAGAACGCCGGCCGGAAAGCGTTGTTTCAGGTCTGACATGAGTTAGTCTCCTTTGGGGGTAGATGGCTGTTGACGAAGATAGCCGAGATTCAGTACATGAAGGCTCTGGCATGCGGCCAGGTCACGCCGTCGGTTGGTAGACCGCCATCAAGTGGGCAACCTCCTTCAGGCCGAGCCACTCCTCCTCCCGCGGGCGGTGGACGCCGGCTTCCACGAGATCGGGCAGGTTGGAGAGATCGGTGAAGGCGATCTTGCCCTGCAGGCGGCCAATGCACAGCGGCTCGGCGTTGCCGCCGCCGGCCTCGTCGATCAGGCGCCACTGTGCGCGCGCCGCCAGGCGGGTGGCCTGGATGCGGTCGTAGGGCGTGGGGCTGCCGCCCTGTTGGGTGTGGCCCAGAATGGTCTGGCGCACGTCAAACAGGTCGCCCCCTTCTTTGTCGAACAGGGTGGCCAGAAAGCTTGTTGTGTAGTAGGGGTCAGCCTTCTCGTTGCGAATCACCAGCCCCAGCCGCTTGCCGCTCTCGAAGCCCGCGCGCAGGCTAGCCACATCGCGCTCCAGATCGGCCAGGGTGATGCCGTCCTCGGGGATGTAGACCCGCTCGGCGCCCGTAGCCAGGCCGCTGATCAGGGCCAGGAAGCCGGAGTCGCGCCCCATCACCTCCACCACGTAGACGCGCTGCGAAGCCACAGCCGATTCCTTGACCTTGTCGACGTTCGTGACGATGGTGTTGAGGGCGGTGTCTGCGCCGATGGTCATTTCGGTGCCGGGCAGGTCATTGTTGATGGTGGCAGGCACACAGATCACGGGGATCGCCAGCGCCGGGTACTGGCCGCGCCGCCGCTTCAGCTCGTAAGCAAACTCATAGCCGACCCAACCGCCGATCATCAGGATGCCGTCGATGCGGTGTTGCTCGATGACGGACGCTACCTGCTGCCACTCAGCTTCGCTAGGCAGCCGGCGGCTGGTGCCCAACTCGGCCCCGCCGCGGCGCACCCAGCCGTGGACGTTCATCCAACCCATTTCCTTGATCTGGCCGGCCAGCAGGCCGGTGAGGCCATTTTCTATCGCCAGCACCGTGTGCCCTGCGTCCAGGCCGATGCGCACAGCCGCGCGTACGGCCGTGTTCATGCCCGGCGCGGGCCCGCCCAGATGCATAATCGCCAGACGCAGCGGGCGTTGGCCGGGCTGCGGCGTCTGGGGGTTGGCCTGCACCAGCGTCCTCAGGATCTGATAGGCCTCGACGAAGCCGCGGCCCCGCATGGCCATCGCCTGTTTGTAGTCGCCAGCCTTGATCAACGTCGCCACCTGGCGGGTCTTGTAGACGTTTTCCATCAGCGGCGAACGGGTGACGCTGTTGTCGCGCAGGCCGATCAACTGCGGCTCAGCCTCGGGGCCTGACTCCAATAGCTCACGCACCGCCTCGACCCCCAGACGGGTGCTCATGGTGCGGTCAAAGGCGCTGGGCGCGCCGCCGCGTTGGACGTGGCCCAGGATGGTGACGCGCGTGTCTTCGCCCAGCTTCTCGGTCAGCACCTGCTTGATAGTGTCCGCGGCGATGGGCCGGCCCTGGCGGTCGATGGCCCCTTCAGCCACGATGACGATGTTGTGCCGCCGTCCGCGCGCCCGGCCGGCATGGATGATGTCGCACATGCGCTCTTCCCAGCCATCTTCCGGCGGGTTCTCGGGGAGGAAAACCCAGTCGGCGCCAGTGGCCAGGCCGCTCATCAGCGCCAGGTAGCCGGCATGGCGGCCCATGACCTCGACGACGAAGGAGCGCTGGTGACTGGCGGCCGTGCTGCCGATGGCGTCAACCGCCTCGACGATGCGGTGCAGGGCCGTGTCGGCGCCGATGGTCATGTCAGTGCCGAACATGTCGTTGTCGATGGAGCCCACCAGGCCGGCGATGCCCATGGCCGGGTGTGCGTCCGCCATCTCCTGGCCAATGCGGCCGCTGGCGACCAACGCAGCCAGCAGTTGCGGCCATTCCTGGCGGAACTCGTTGGCGCCTGACAGGCTGCCGTCGCCGCCGATGCACACCAGGGCGTCGATGTCGCGGGTGATCAGGTTGAAAGCGGCCTCCAGGCGGCCCTCGAAGGTGCGAAAGGCGGCCGAGCGGGCAGACCCAATGACGGTGCCGCCCTGGTGCAGGATGCCGCCTACATCGTTCCAGCCCAGCTTGCGGATATAGTCGCCGCCCCGGATCATGCCCTCATAGCCTTCGTAGATCGCGTAGATGTCGATCCCTGCGTTAAGAGCGGTGCGCACTACAGCCCGCACCGCGGCGTTCATGCCCTGGGAGTCGCCGCCGCTGCTGAATACACCCAGACTTTGAATGAGACGGTGTGGCGCCATTGTCGCTCCTTTCAGGATCACTCCAGGGGGAAGTTTAGCGCTATTTTACCTTTGTTCCGACCACGCTGCCAATCTTGCCAAGGCTCGAATCAATGGCAACGCGCCTAAGCTGCTGAACGCACTTGACGCTGACGTGCCTTTCTGGTACACTACCGGCCCAACGGCCCGCAACGGCGCGCGGGTTGCTTGCCTGACGTTTGTACATTGCTCGCGTCCGAGCTTGCAGGCAGGATGACAACCGTGGACCAACTCTGGACTCCCTGGCGCATGGCATATATCATGGGCGACAAAACGAATGGCTGTGTGTTCTGCGAGAAGGCCGCCAGTGACTGCGACGACGTAGAGCACGTGCTGTTGCGTGGACGCACGGCCTACGTTACACTCAACCGCTATCCTTACAATAACGGCCATTTGCTGGTGGCGCCCTATGTCCACGTGCCCAGCCTGGAAAACTTGCCGCCGGAGACGCTGACCGAGATGCTGCTGCTGGTCAATCAAGGGCTGGCGGCCCTGCGGCTGGCGATGCAGCCGGACGGATTCAACATCGGCGTCAATCTGGGCAAGGCGGCCGGCGCCGGCATCGAGGACCACGTTCACATCCATGTGGTGCCGCGCTGGAATGGCGACACCAGTTTCATGTCCGCCATCGGCGAGACACGCACGATTCCAGAGGCGCTGGAGCAGACTTACCGCCGTCTCCATGCGGCGCTACAGATCCATCCTGCGCAGCCGCTGGCCGAGCGGTGACAGGCGGGGCGCAGCAAGGCGCTAGCTCAGCCGGCGGGCTCAGTCGGCCCGCTCGCCTACACTTGCACCTGCGCTGCGCTCCGGCGCAAGTGCAGGTGTCCTCGGAACCGGCGAGCCAGGGTCCAGGGTGCTGCCCGAAGACCGGCCCAAGCGATTTTCAGGGCTGGGAAGTTGACTGCCGCGGTCTATCTGTCGCAACCGGAGGTTCTCTACTGTACTGATCGATCACTTCTGCTACAATCGAATAGATTTCCCAAAAAAGGTACCAGGAGATTGTTTTATGGTTGACGCTAATGCTTTGCCGAAGACCATGCGCTGGTACAGAATGGACCTGCACATTCATACCCCGGCTTCCGAGGACTACGTAGAAAAAGAGCTTAGTTACCTGGATATCCTCAAAGAAGCCGAGCGCCGCGGTCTCGACCTGATTGCTTTTACCGACCACAACACCATTGCTGGCTACGAGGCTCTGCATGATGAAATAGAGTTTTTAGAGCGGCTCGAGCAGCGTAACAGATTACAAGAACACGAACGAGAAGAACTGGCGGAATACCGCCGACTGCTGCAAAAGATCACAGTTCTGCCAGGTTTTGAGTTTACTTGTCGTTTTGGTTCCCACACCTTGGGCATCTTTCCGCCCGGCGGCCAGGCCAGCATTCCCCGCATCAAGGCGGTGTTGCACCAGTTAGGCGTGCCGTACGAGAAGATGGCCCTGGGGTCGCCCGGCATGCCCGGCACCCAGGCTTTTCTGGAGGCTTACAAGATCATCAACGACGCAGGCGGCATTGCGATTGCTGCCCACGTCAACGCGCCGACCGGCGTGCTGTCCATCGCCAACAACCTGCCCACCGGCGCGCTGCGCATCAGCGCCACCCAAAGTTCCTCCCTGCATGCCCTGGAGTTCACCGGCTTCCACAGCCCGCAGCTGCAAGGGTTTTCCAGCCCCCATTGGTATGACGGCACCAACCTGGGCTACGAACGGCGCATGTTCTGCGTGCAGGGCTCCGACGCTCACCGCTCCACCCAAAACCAAGACGACCCCATGCATCGCTGGGGCATCGGCGACCGGCCGACCGAGGTCATGCTGCCGGAGCCGACCTTCGAAGCGCTGCTCAAACTGTACCAGAGCAACGACTTCGACCGGCTGCGCGTGCCCTTTGTCTCCAACGTGGCGCGCTACAACCGTGTGGCCGACGCCCGTTCGGCTGGCCCCTCCGATCGCCAGATCATGTCGCTGGCCTGCATCGACGACCCAGATCAGATGTGCCGGCACGTGGCGGCCCTGGCCAACAGCGGCGGCGGTACGGTCTTTCTGGGATTGGACCCCGACCCCAAGCTGCCGGTGACGGGATTGGCGGACGCGGCATCCAATATGCGCGCTTTCCAAGGGGCGGTCAGCGAGTTGGTGTCGCCGCAGCCAGATTGGTCGGTGGACATTGTCACCTACGACGGCCACGAAATCGTGCAGATCGAGGTGCGGGACGCGCAACGCAAGCCCTGCTACGTGCGAGAGGAGGAGGAGCGCCTGATCTACGTCCGCCGCGGCGGTGAGACGGTGCTGGCCACCCACGGCGACATTATCGACATGCTGCACAACGATGGCGAGGAGCCGCTAGCGCAGAGCGGCCACGGCGACCCTGCCCCCATGCTGGCGCCTGGCATCGAGCTACCTAAGTCGGGGGTGGAGATCGTCGGCGTGACGCTGCGCGGCGACACCGAATACTTCCGCGTGGTGGATCTGCGCACCAACCGCGAGAGCCAGGTGTCTGAATATACGGCCAGCTCGGTGTGGCTGTATGCCATCAAGATGTTCCAGGAGGCGCGGCCGCGGCTGCACGACCTGCACCACCAGGTGCGCTGGCAAGGCCAACTTGGGCTGTGGCGTATCTATCGGGAGAACGAGTACTACGACCAGCGTAACCGGGCCAAATGTGACCTGGTTTATCGCAGTGAAGATGGCCGTATCGAGCGCATTTTCTTTGCCGTCGCGATCGGGTGGATCGGCCAGGCCTGGGAGCCGCTGTTCGAGGTGAATCCACCGGGCGGCGCGGCCCCAGTGCGCCTGATCACCGAGAGCAAGGTGCGCTGGCGCGGCAACATGGGCATCATCTCACTGACGCCCACCCCGGCCGGCCTGCTCTGCAATCTGGCCTTTCGCAACCGCCAGGGGCGTGACTTGCTTTATGCCGACGTGCCAGGGGCGCAGCTTCAGCCGGAGTGGCGCGATCTGATCGCTGTGGAGCTGCCGCGCTCCGGACTGGAAGTGGTCGAGGTGCATGAAAACGGCTCCGGCCCCATGTTCAAGTTCCACAACCTGGGCAACCGCCATGTGGAAAGCCGCCTCTGGTCGCCCGACATGCTCAAGGAAGGCAGCCTGCGCCATTACGCGCTGCGCATGCATGTGGAGCAAGATCGCCCGCTGGATGACAGCCAGGTGAGCTGGACGGGCAATATCGGCTACCTGCGCCGCTCCTACACAGCCGCCGACCTGGTCTACCGCGATGCCGACGGCGCCGATCACATCTACTACGGCGCGCGCTGGGATGATCTGAACAGCGAATGGCTGCGCTTGTTCAATATGTAACAGGTGTGGTAGAATAGCGCCATCGATTCTGAACTGAACGGTCATCGAAGATCTCACGCAAAGACCGCAAAGTAAGGCAGATTTCCTTTGCGTTCTTGGCGGCTTTGCGTGAGAAAATCTCCCGGCCCTGCTCGACCCACGGGCGGCCACCAGCGCCTTCATTTCCGGGTGGTCTCATGCAAGCAGTCATTTTTCGCCAGCACGGCAGCCTCGATATGCTGGAATATGTCGAGGACATGCCCGTTCCCGAGATCGGACCTGACGAGGCGCTGGTGCGCGTGCAGGTCGCGGCCCTCAATCGCCTGGATCAGTTCGTGGTCAAGGGGTGGAAGGGTCTGGAGTTGGAGCTACCGCACATCCCCGGCGCGGACTTCAGCGGCGCGCTGGTGGCCATGGGCGAGCAGGTGCGCGGCTGGACCGCCGGCCAACCCGTGACAGCCAACCCCACCCTGTGGTGCGGCCACTGCCCTTACTGCTTGCGCGGCGAACAGGGCCTGTGCGACAGCTTTGCCATCCTCGGCGAGCACACCCACGGCAGCTTCGCCCAGTACGTCAAGATCCCTGCCCGCAACCTCATGGCCGTGCCTGACGGTTTCTCCATGCAGCAGGCTGCGGCCGCCCCCACCGTGGCCGTCACCACCTGGCGCATGCTTGTCACCAAGGGCCAGGTGCGGCCGGGTGAGACAGTGCTGATCATCGGCGCGGGCGGCGGCGTCAACAGCTTCACCATCGCGCTGGCCAAGCTGCTGGGCGCGACCGTCTGGGTGGTGGCCGGCGGCGCGGACAAGGCGCAACAGGCGCTGGAACAGGGCGCCGACTGGGCAGTGGACCGCGAGGCCGAGCCCAACTGGTCCAAGGCGGTCTATCTGCACAGCGGCAAGCGCGGGGTAGAGATCGTGGTGGACAACGTGGGCGCGGCGACCTGGGAAGCCAGCCTGCGCACCTTGGCGCGCGGCGGCCGGCTGCTGACCGTCGGCGGCACCACCGGCTACACCGGCCCCACCCCCATCAACATCGTCTTCGGCCGCCAGGTGAGCATCATCGGCACGACCATGGGCAGCCAGCCCGACTTCGAGGCCGTCATGCAGCTGATCTTCGCCGGCAAGCTGGCCGTGCCCATCGACCGCGTCTACCCGTTGGCCGAGGCGCGCCAGGCCGAGGAGCGGATGAAGCAGGGCGAGCATTTTGGCAAGATATTGTTGGAAATGGGTCCGTGACGGCCATTAACTCATACTTCACGGGCCTGCGCGCCAGCGTCCGGCCGGTCTTCGTCCTGCGCGGCGAGCGGCTGTGGGAGATCGACGCGCTGCGCGGCGTGGCCATCGTGATGATGGTGGTCTACCACCTGCTGTGGGACCTGGCCAGCCTGGGCGGCTATGACATCACCCTGCGCAGCGGCTTCTGGAGCTGGTGGCAGATCGTCACGGCCAGCCTGTTCACCGGCCTGGTGGGCCTGTCGCTGACGCTGAGCTACAGCCGCGAGCGTCAAAGCCACCCCACCGGCAGCCTGTGGTCGAAGTACGTCCTGCGCGGCCTGACCGTCTTCACCTGGGGTCTGGTGATCGGAGTCGTCACCTACCTGGCGCTGGGCACCGGCTACTACGTGCGCTTCGGCATCCTGCACTTGATCGGCCTGTCGATCATCCTGGCTTATCCGTTTCTGCGTTTTCGTTGGTTCAACCTGGTCCTGGGCGTCGTGTTGATTGCGCTGGGGCCGTTGATCCAGGGCCTGCGCCTGGACCTGCCCACCCTGGAGTGGATTGCGCCCACGCCCGGCAGCGGCGTGGACTACGCCCCGCTGATCCCCTGGTTTGGCCGGGTGCTGATCGGCATCTTCCTGGGTAATACGTTCTACCCCGGCGGCCAGCGGCGCTTCAGCCTGCCTGATCTGGGCCACAATGCCCTGATCATGCCGTTGCGGCTGCTGGGCGAGAACTCGCTGCTGATTTACCTGATCCACCAGCCGATCTTGCTGGCAACGCTGGCTCTGTTGGGCGTGATCAGCTTCTAGGCCGTACAGCGATTTTCCAAATCGCTGCTCCGCACCGCCGCCGGTCTTGTACAGCGATTTTCCAAATCGCTGCTCTGCACCGCCGACAGGCACGATTTGGAAAATCGTGCTACGAACCCACCCCACACCGTTTCACGGACAAGGAGGTCCCCCTTGGCTGTAGATCCCAAAATCGAACAACTGCGGGCGCTGAAACAGAAGGCGCTGGCCGGCGGCGGCGAGGAGCGCATCGCCAAACAGCATGCCCAAGGCAAGCTGACCGCGCGCGAGCGGCTGGATTTCATGTTGGATAAAGGCAGTTTTCGCGAGCTGGACGTGTTCGTCACCCACCGCAGCCACGACTTCGGCCTGGAGAAGCAGAAATACATGGGCGACGGCGTGGTGACGGGCTACGGCACTGTCGACGGCCGCCTGGTCTATGTCTTTTCGCAGGACTTCACCGTCTTCGGCGGCTCCCTGTCCGAGGCCCATGCCGAGAAAATCTGCAAGATCATGGACCTGGCCATGAAGAACGGCGCGCCGGTGGTGGGCCTGAACGACAGCGGCGGCGCGCGCATCCAGGAAGGCGTGGTCAGCCTGGGCGGCTATGCCGAGGTCTTTCTGCGCAACACGCTGGCCTCAGGCGTGATCCCGCAGATCAGCCTGGTGATGGGGCCGTGCGCGGGCGGCGCCGTCTACTCGCCAGCCATCACCGACTTTATCATCATGGTGCAGGACACCAGCTACATGTTCGTCACCGGGCCAGACGTGGTCAAGACCGTGACCCACGAGGAGGTGACCTTCGAGGAGCTGGGCGGCGCGCTGACCCACGCGAGCAAGAGCGGCGTGGCCCACTTTGCGGCCGAGAACGAGGAGCATGCCCTGTTCATCGCCCAGAAGCTGCTCAGCTTCCTGCCGCTAAACAACATGGAGGATGCCCCGTTCAAGGCGCCCAGTGACGATCCGCTGCGCATGGACGAGGCGCTGGACAGCGTCGTGCCCGACAACCCCAACAAAGCCTACGACATGAAGACAGTCATCCGGCACATTGTGGACGATGGCGATTTCCTCGAAGTCCACGAGCACTGGGCGCAGAACATCGTCGTCGGCTTCGCCCGCATGGGCGGCCACAGCGTGGGGATCGTGGCTCAGCAGCCGGCTGTGCTGGCCGGCGTGCTGGACATCGCCTCCAGCACCAAGGCGGCGCGCTTCGTGCGTTTCTGCGACTGCTTCAACATCCCGATCATCACCTTGGTGGACGTGCCGGGCTTCATGCCGGGCACGGGGCAGGAGCACGGCGGCATCATCCGCAACGGCGCCAAGTTGCTCTACGCCTACTGCGAGGCCACCGTGCCCAAGATCACCGTCATCACCCGCAAGGCCTACGGCGGCGCTTACGACGTGATGAGCAGCAAACATATCCGCGGCGACGTCAACCTGGCCTGGCCTTCGGCCGAGATCGCCGTCATGGGGCCGGAAGGTGCGATCAACATCCTCTACCGCCGCGAGATCGCCGCGGCCGAGGACCCGACCGCCCTGCGCGCTCAGCTCGTCCAGGAGTACCGCGACAAGCTGGCCAACCCCTACGTGGCCGCCGCGCGCGGCTACATCGACGACGTGATCGAGCCGCGTGAGACCCGGCCATACCTGATCAACGCCCTGGGCATGCTGCAAAACAAGCGCGACACCAACCCGCCGAAGAAGCATGGGAACATCCCGCTGTAGGTTGGTAGATTGGTAGATTGGTAAATTGGTCGAGTCGTCGCCCAGTCTACCAGCTTACCAACTTACCAATCTACCAATCTACCGATCATGCGCGCCACCTTCACCCTCTCCGACGAACAGTTTGCCGCCAACGAGCGGGCCGGTATCATGGTTGGCCTGCCGCTGGCGGTGCAACTGGACGCCGGGCCGCTGCTGCCAGGCCGCGATGATGCGGCAGGCTGGTTCGAACGGGTCAACTACGGCCCGGCGGCCTTCAAGCCGCTCAGCCTGGAGCGCAGCGTCTTCTGCGGCCGCATCAGCCAGACCGAAACCTGGGCTGGCCGCGGTGAGACGGCCTGCCAGGCGCTGTTGGATTGCGGCCTGCCGCTGCGCATCGACCTGATCGACCCTGAGCAGCCGGGCCAACCTGGCATACCCTTCGGCTTGGGCGTGGGCGATTGGTTGATGGGCGTGGCCAGCCTGCGCGGCCTGTTGGCCCTGGATGTCGGCGATCTGCTGTGGCAGCCGGTGCAGGGCAGCATTGTCGATATTCAGCGCCTGGTGTTGGATCCGAGCCACTCATCTTTCGGCGCGCTGCGCTGGCTGCACGGCCTGCCCCGCCAGTCGTTCGCGCCGGATCAGGTGTTTGTGACGGTAGATTGGTAGACAAGTAGACAAGTAAACAAGTAGACAAGTTAACAGGTAGGCAAGTAAACAGGCTGGCCCATCCTCCCCCTTGTCTACTTGTATACTTGTCTACCCCCTCCCTAAAGGTACCCTCATGTTCAAAAAAGTCCTGGTTGCCAACCGCGGTGAGATTGCTGTGCGGATTTTACGGGCTTGTGAGGAGCGCGGGGTGGCAGGCGTGGCGGTGTATTCGGACGCCGACCGCAACGCGCTGCATGTGCGCTACGCGGCCGAGGCGTATCACATCGGCCCGCCGCCCTCAGCCGAGAGCTACCTGCGCATCGACAAGATCATCGACGTAGCCAAGAAGGCCGGCGCGGACGCGATCCATCCTGGCTACGGCTTTCTGGCCGAGAACGACGACTTCGCCCAGGCCGTGATCGGCGCGGGCCTGACCTTCATCGGTCCGTCGCCCGAGTCTATGCGGCTGATGGGCGACAAGATCAGCGCCCGCAAAACCGTGATGGCAGCCGGCGTGCCGGTGGTGCCGGGCACGGCGGCTGGCCTGCGCGACGAGGAGATCCAGGCTGAGGCTGCGGCCATCGGCTTTCCGCTGTTGATCAAGGCCTCGGCCGGCGGCGGCGGCAAGGGTATGCGCGTGGTGCGGTCATCTGAGGACCTGGAGCCGTCGCTGGGCGCAGCCCGCCGCGAGGCCAAGAGCGCCTTCGGCGACGACACCGTTTACCTGGAGAAGCTGATCGAGCGGCCGCGCCATATCGAGATTCAACTTCTGGGCGACAAGCACGGCAACGTCATCCATCTGGGCGAGCGCGAGTGCTCGATCCAGCGCCGCCACCAGAAGTTGATCGAGGAAGCGCCCTCGGTGGCTGTCAACGCCGAGCTGCGGGCCAGGATGGGCGCGGTGGCCGTCAAGGCGGCCAAGGCAGTGGGCTACTACAGCGCCGGCACCATGGAGTTCCTGCTGGACCAAAGCGGCAACTTCTACTTCCTGGAGATGAACACCCGCTTGCAGGTGGAGCACCCGGTGACTGAGCTGGTGACGGGCGTGGACATCGTCAAGGAGATGATGACCATCGCCGACGGGCGGCGGCTGCGCTGGAAGCAGGAGGATGTCAAACCCAAGGGCTGGGCCATCGAGTGCCGCATCACGGCCGAGGACCCCATCAACAACTTCATGCCTTCGGGCGGCGTGATCACCACCTTGCAGGAGCCGACCGGCCCCGGCGTGCGGGTCGAGAGCGGCATCTACGAGGGTTTCGAGGTCAGCCTGTACTATGACCCGATGATCGCCAAGCTGATCGTCTGGGGCGAGAACCGGGCCGAGGCGCTGCTGCGCATGCGCCGCGCGTTGAACGAGTACCGCATCGGTGGCCTCAAGACGTCGATCCCCTTCCACCAGCAGATCATGAACAGCACCCAGTTCATGTGGGGCACTTTCGACACCAACTTCCTGCAAGACCGTTTCAGTGTGACCTTGATCGAACGACCGGAAATGGAGCTGGGCGCGGCCATTGCGGCCGCCTTGGTAGCGCATGGCAAGGGCCAGCGGGCTACGGTGCTGCCCCCAACTGCCAGCCAAGCCGGCTCGACATGGAAGCGCTCGGCAGGTTGGAAGCGGTAGGCTCACCCTCACCCCCTGACCCCTCTCCCCGAGGGAGAGGGGGAGGAGCGCAAGGACAGGAGTACGCGATGAAGTACATTGCCACCATTACACCGACAGGCGCGCCGGTGGGCGCGGGGCGGACCTATGAGATCGAGGTGGACGAGGCCGGGCAGATCCAGGTGGGCGGCCAGTCGTTCAGCGCCGACCTGCAAGCGATCGGCTCGCTGGACCTATACTCGCTGCTGCTGGACAACAAGTCCTACGAGGTCCACGTCCAGGAGACCGAGCGCAATGGCTACCGGGTGATGGTCTCCAGGCAGGGCTATGAAGGCTACGAGGTGCGGGTGCTGGACGAGCGCGCCTACCGCGCCAGCCAGGTCAGCGGCGCCATGGCCGGCGGCGCGGGCGACTCGGCCATCAAAGCGCCTATCCCTGGTCTGGTGGTCAAGGTGCTGGTCGAAGAGGGCGCCGAGGTGGCGGCCGGCCAGACGCTGGTGATCCTGGAGGCGATGAAGATGGAGAACGAGCTGCGCGCGCCGCGGCCCGGCGTCATTGCCACCATCAAAGCCAAGCCAGGCAACTCCGTCAACCAAGGCGACGTGTTGGTGACGCTGCATTGAGTGCCCATGCGCCAGAAATCCGGCTTCTTCCGAGCAATCGGATTTCTGGCGCGGCCGCCCGTCACCAACCTGGCACAGTTTTTTGAGCATTCTGCTCTTGAGGCGCTACTGCGGCTGCGGGCGAGCGGCGCAGTTGACGCCAGCACGAACGGCACGGATCAGATCAAGCAGCATACACCTGACCACTTGGCCAGTGACAGAACTCCTCCGCAGACGGGGGAGTTTTTGTTTCGATTGCTGTATGCTGTGCATGGTTGGGCAGATTGTGCGCACTGCTGAGCGCAGCCGGCCGTGGATCAACGCTATCAAAGGAGCATCCAGCATGACCACAATGAGCGAAGCTCTCGACAACGCCGGCGGAGCGGCGATGATCGCCGGCACGGTGCTGTTGCGCCCGCTGCTGGCCCCCCGTTACCGCCGCTGGAACGCCACCGACGGCGAAGTCACGCGCGCGCTGCCAGGCGACGAGCGCGTGCCGGCCCCCGTGCTGACGCAAACGCTGGCCGTGACCATCGACGCCAGCCCGGCGGCCGTATGGCCGTGGCTGGCGCAGATTGGCCAGGAGCGCGGCGGCCTGTATAGCTACGAGCTGCTGGAGAACATCGCCCGCTGCCAGATGCACAACGCCGACCGCATCGTGCCGGCGTGGGAGCTGCACGTCGGCGACCGGGTGCGGCTGGGCCCGCCCGGCTATCCGGTGCACCAAGTGGTTGGGCTGGAGCGCGGCCGCTGGCTGTTGCTGGCCGGCGCGGACATCAAAACCGGTGAGGCGCCTGAGCCCCCGCGGCCGGGCCAGGGAGAATACAGCAACTATTCCTGGGTGTTCTATCTGCACCAGCAGCCAGACGGCGCCACCCGTCTCATTACCCGCAACCATCTGGACTACGCGCCGCGCAGCTTTGGGCTCCGCCTGATGTGGGAGTGGTTCACCGACCCCATCGGCTTCGTGATGACGCGCCGGATGCTCTTGGGCATCAAACAGCGTGCTGAAAACGCAGCTTTGTCGTAACAAGCGCCTATCGCGTGACAAAGGCTTTTCTGGCTCCATAATTGGCGGGGGCGGCGCGCTTGATGTACAATCCAGCAATGCACCTCCACCAAGTCATCCAGTCCAAGGTCAACGTCTGGCGGGAGGCGGGCTATCCCAGCCCGGACTATCCGGCCGTGGCCGAGATTCTTGAGTATGCCACGATTCCGTTGGACGACGGCGGGGTGCAGTTGCGCACGCTGCGCGCCGCGCAGTTGCGGGCGCTGGAGACCTACTGGTATCTGCGCCTGGTGGAGGGCACGCCGCATATCTTCGACCTCTACCAGCGCTGCTATCCCCGCACCAACGATCTGTTGACCGCGCTAGGGCTGGACATCCCGGCCATCAAGGACTTCGTGCTGGACGAGGGCAAGGCCGCGCTGTGGGACAAGATCAGGAGCGATGCGGCCTTCGTCAAACGCCACCGGCTGGAAAGCGTCCACGAGACGCTGACCCTGGATTATCCCAGCTACATCCTGGCGCTGGCCATGGGCGCGGGCAAGACGATGCTGATCGGCGCGATCATTGCCAGCGAGTTCGCCCTGGCGCTGGAGTACCACCCCGACGGCCCCGGCCCCTTCATCCAGAACGCACTGGTCTTTGCGCCCGGCCTGACGATTCTGGAAAGCCTGCGCGAGCTGGCCCAGATCGATACGGCCCAGATCATCCCGCCGCGGCTGCACCGGGCCCTGGACGCCTCCTACAAGCTGATCTTCACCCAGGACGGCCAGCGCGACCTACCGGTGATCCGCGGCAGCCGCTACAACCTGATCGTCAGCAACACCGAGAAGATCCGCATCCAGGCGCGGCCGGCGCGCTCTGGCAAGCTGACGGAGATGCAGTACCGGCTCAAGCTGGAGCAGGCGCGCGAGGAAGCCAACCTGCGCCTGCTGGCCATTGCCTCGCTGCCTAACCTGGGCGTCTTCTCCGACGAGGCGCACCACACCTACGGCAAAGACGTGGGCAAACAGCTCAAGCGGGTGCGCCAGACGGTGGACTACCTGCACCAGAAGACCAACCTGATCGCGGTGGTCAACACCACAGGCACCCCCTACTACGAGCGCCAGCCGCTGCGCGACGTGGTGATCTGGTACGGCCTGTCGCAGGGCATCCGCGACAACATCCTCAAGTCGTTGGACGACAGCATCTACGCCTACGAGTTCGACGACGCGCGCCAGTTCGTGGCCGAAGTGGTGCGCGATTTCTTCCAGACCTACGGGGACGTGACCCTGCCCAACGGCGCGCCGGCCCGCATGGCCATGTATTTCCCGCAGAACGACGACCTGAACGAGCTGCGGCCGGTGGTGGAACAGACGCTGCTGGCGCTGGGCTATCCCACCGACATGGTGCTGCGCAACACCAACCAATCGACCCAGGCCGAGATCGACGCCTTCAACCGGCTGAACGATCCGCAGGCGCGCCACCGGGTGATCCTGCTGGTCAACAAGGGCACCGAGGGCTGGAACTGCCCCAGCCTGTTCGCCTGCGTGCTGGCCCGCAAGCTGACCACCAGCAACAACTTCGTCCTGCAGGCCAGCACCCGCTGTTTGCGCCAGGTGCCCGGCAACGCCCAGCGCGCCCGCGTCTACCTCTCCATGGACAACCGCGGCGCGCTGGATCGCCAGTTGCAGGAGACCTACGGCGAGAGCATCGAGGAGCTGCACCGGGCTGGCCAGCAAATGGCTAGCCAGACGCTGACCCTGCGCAAGCTCGACCTGCCGCCGCTGGTGATCCGGCGCCGGGTCAAGCGAGTCACGCCCCAAGCGCCGCCGGCCGGCGGCGATTGGGAGCTGGCCCGGCCGCAGGTCGAAGCGACCCGCGTGCTGGTGCGGCAGGTCTACTCGCCCGGCGAGCAGATCGGCGCAAGCGCAGTGCTGGGCCAGATCGGCGAGGAGCGGGTGGCCTACGAGGTGGACGGCCGCGACCTGTACAGCGCGGCCAGCGAGCTGGCGGCCATCTACCGGCTGGAGGCGTGGGAGGTCTACGGCGAGCTGCGCCGGCTGTACGGCGCGGGCGGCGTCACGCCGGAGGCCCACCTGCCCGCGCTGGCCCAGCAGATCGAGGAGCAGATCCGGCGCTACACGGTGGAGGAGGAGGAGGTTGAGGTGGCGCTGGCGCTGGTCAAGCCGGATGGCTTCCGCCGCGAGCTGCGCGAGGAGGGCGTGGTCTACACGGCCGAGATCACCTACCAGGTGGGCAAGGAGCGCCTGCTGCTGAGCTGGCAGGAGCTGCTCAGCAGGAACGGCCACGGCTTCGGCTTCCACTACGACCCCTACAACTTCGACTCCGACCCGGAGCAGGACTTCTTCGTGCAGATGCTGCGCGATCTGAACCTGACTCCGGAGCAGGTGGAGGACATCTACTTCACCGGCGCGCTGACCGATCCCGGCAAGACCGACTTCTACGTCGAGTACCGCGACTTGGCCGGCAAGGCGCGACGCTACACGCCCGATTTCGTGGTGCGCCGCAAGGATGGCCGCTGCCACATCGTCGAGATCAAGGCCGCGCGTGAGCGTGAGGATGCGGTCGAGGGTGAGCAGGGCCTGAAAGCCATGGCCCTGCGCCGCTGGGTGGACCTGAACCCCGACCTGCTGCGCTACGAGATGATCTTTGCCACGGGCGAGTCGGTCGGTTACAATCAGCTTGAGCAAGTGCGAGCGTTCGTGCACAGCAATGAACAACCAGCATAGCTGCTGAGCAGCGGGCCCCATTCATGACCCTCGACACCATCTTGCAGAACTTCCAAAGCAAAGTGAGCAGTCAGATACGCCTGGAACCGGTCGCCGACGGATGCTATCGCATCTTGACCCCTTTCCAGTTCAGCGACGGCGATCATCCGGTCATCACAGTGCGCAGCGATGCTGGGCGCTGGGTGCTCTCGGACGAGGGCCACACCGCCGTGCGGCTTGGCGATCGGTTTGACCAGGGAGTCCAACCGGTAATCTGCCAACAGGCTGACGCCAGCACGTCGGGCGCAATCACCCTGGCCAGCGACACCGGCGAGCTGACGCTGGTCATGGAGAGCGGCCGCTACGGCGACGCGCTGAATAGGTTCATTCAGGCGCTGCTGCGCATCGATGGCGCTGCCCTCGAGTCAACCTGAGCACAAAAACAGCGCCCTTTCGGGCGCTGCGATGGCCAATGGCTATCCATCTCAACATGTTGGATTGCCGCCAGTATACGCCGCCTCCGGCAGAATCGCAAGTCAAAACCATGCCTGACCCCCAAACCATCCCTGACCCCCAAACCATCCCCATCGGCGAGGCCAAGGGCCGGCCCATGTTGCAGTGGGTGGGCAAGCGGCCGCTGAGCTACGTCACCGCCTTCCCCGCGCAGTTGGTCGAGCGCTTCGACCCGGCCGGCGGCGCCCTCCCCTCCGCACTCCCCTCTCCCCCTGGGAGAGCCCCTCAACCGGGGGGCTTCGCACGGGCCGGGGGTGAGGGCCTGCTCTTCCACGGCGACAACAAAGACGTGCTGGCCTGGCTGCTGGCCCACGGCTACCGCGGCCAGGTCAACCTGGTCTACATCGACCCGCCCTTCGACAGCGGCGCGGACTACGTGCGCCGGGTGCAGTTGCGCGGCCTGAGCGGCGCGGCCCGGCTGGAGGGTGAAACCTACACCCTGGGTGAGCAGATCCAGTACACCGACATCTGGGCCAATGACACCTATTTGCAGTTCATGTACGAGCGGTTGTTGCTGTTGAAGGAGTTGTTGGCGGAGGATGGGAGTTTGTTCCTGCACTGTGATTGGCGCATGGTTCATCGTCTGCGGTTAGTCTTGGATGAAGTACTTGGGGCTGGTAACTTCATCAACGAGATAGCGTGGAAGCATACGGTCCTCGGCGGTACGCATGGCCGGAGACTCCCCAAAGCTCACGAAACCATTCTGTGGTATGCCAAAGGGCCGGATTACGTATTCAACGATCAGGCAAAGTCAGCCAGAGTTGAGTTCGGAGATTACATCAAGAAGACGCTCCGACAGGATGAAGAAGGACGCTGGTTCTACACCCGTGGGCGCATGAGTCGCCAACCCACAGCCGAGGAACTGGCGCAAAAGGCGTTCACAAAGACGTATGTTGATGATCCCGATGCGGGAACCATTGCTAGCGATGTGTGGGATGACCTGTTGGCTTACCGAGTGTACGGAGATGAGAATACGGACTATCCGACGCAGAAGAACGAATCGCTGGTAACGAGATGTGTTGAACTGGGCTCCAACCCCGGCGACCTCGTCCTCGACTGCTTCGCCGGCAGCGGCACGACTGCGGCCGTGGCGCAGAAGCTGGGCCGGGGCTGGATCGCCAGCGACATCAACAAGGGCGCCATCCAGACCACCTCCAAGCGCCTGCAAGCCATCATCCGCGATCAATCTACCAATCACCAATCTACCAATTCCCAGCCCACGCTTCCTACCCTGGACGACCCCGATGCGCCCCCTCCCCCCGCCGCCCTGGCCTTCGCGGTCTACCGGGTCAACGACTACGACCTGGCCATCCAGCACAACGAGGCCGTGGAGCTGGCCGTGGAGCACGTGGGCATCCAGCGCCTCAAGACCGACGTCTTCTTCGACGGCACGCTGGGCCACGAGCTTGTCAAGATCATCCCATTCAACCACCCGCTCAGCCTGCTGGACCTGCAACTGGTGGCCGACGAGCTCAACGCCCGGCCATCCGAGGCGCGCGACGTGGCCCTGGTCTGCCTGGGCAAGGAGACGGCTGTGGACGCCTGGCTGGCAGAGTACAACAAGCGCCGGCCGGTCAACAAGCTGCGCGCCATCGAGCTGCGCACTGACCAGAAATACGGCCGCTTCCTGTTGCACCAGCCGGCGCGGGCGCAGGTCAAGATCACGCGTATCCAGACCCCAAGGGTTTCTGAAACCCTTGGGGTCTCGTCGGGGGTTTTGGTGGTCGAGATCGAGGACTTCATCTCCCCCACCATCGTCGAACGCTTGCAGATCGATTCGCCGCTGCTCAAGGTGCGCATCCCCGACTGGCGATCCATGGTCGACGCGGTGCTGATCGACACAGCCTACGACGGCCAGGTCTTCGACATCACACTCTCCGACGCGCCGGCGCGCAAGGACGACCTGGTGCAAGGCCGCTACGAGCTGCCCGCCCCAGCCGGGCCAACCACCGTGGCGGTGAAGATCATCGACATGCTGGGCGAGGAAGTGTTGGCCACGGCGACGGTCTGAACACGGGGCCATGAGGTGCATTTCAGACCGTTCGATTACCGATTCCCAGACATTTGCTGTACAATGTAGCCATGCAGATTAACGTGAGCTTGCAGTTTTCCGTTTCGGAATTTGGACGCATGTGCAGTATTCGGTGTATCGACGGCAATCGCTGCATTGAGGCAGTCCATGACCATTGATGACTTTCTCTGGCTTCCCGACATCGTCGACAAGTTGGCGGTCAAACATGATGTCACAGAGCAGGAGGCCGAGGAGATTTTCTTCAACCAGCCTCGCTATCGCAGAGTCGAGCGAGGCCATCGGCCAGGCGAAGATGTGTACAGCGCTTGGGGACAAACGGACGCCGGAAGGTATTTAGTGGTGTTTTTCATTAGCAAACCGGCCAACACAGCGCTGATCTTGAGCGCCAGAGATATGGATGACAAGGAACGGAAACGCTATGAACGGAAATGACGACACGCGGCTCACCAGTATCTCGAAAGCGCGCACGCTGGATGAGATTGCAGACTTCTGGGACACCCACAGTGTGGCTGATTACTGGGAGCAGACTGAGGAAGTTGAGTTCGAGGTAAGAGCCCAGCGCCGACGCCGGGTTACGCTCACACCGGAAGTATACGCTCGCGTCGAGACACAAGCCCGTCTGCGCGGTGTCCTCCCAGAAACCCTGGTGAATCTTTGGCTTGCTGAACGGCTACAGACAGCCTGACTTGGCCAATCCCACCAACCCCCTCGAATTCCAAACCCGCGGCCAGTGGCGCCGCTGGCTGGAGGAGAACCACGCCCGCGCGGCCGAGGCGTGGCTGATCATCGTCAAGAAGCCGTTCGCCGAATTGGGCCTGGGGCTGGACGAGGCCACCGAGGAGGCCATCTGCTTCGGTTGGGTCGACAGCCAGCTCAAGACCCTGGACGAGCGGCGCTTCACCCTGCGCTTCACGCCCCGCCAGGCCGACAGCATCTGGTCGGTCAGCAACATCCGGCGGGTGGAGCAGCTCACCGTCCGAGGCAAGATGACCCCCGCTGGCCTGCAAGCCGTCTCCGTGGCGCAGGCCAACGGCCAGTGGGCGGCCGCCATCCGCCGCGAGCAGGTGGACGTCGTGCCTGAGGAGCTGGAACACGCACTGCGCCAGACGCCGGGCGCGCTTGAAGCGTATCTGGCCCTGCCTCCATCGCGCCGGAAACAGCTCATCTACCTGCTACAAAGCGCCAAGACCGAGGCGACAAAACAGCGCCGGATTGAACAGATCGTCAAGGAAGTGCTTAAATCAGATGCAAACCACCTTCATCACGACCGTGACGCAAGCTGAGGACGTCAACGCCACCGGCCTGCCCGTGCCGGCTGAGGCCGTGGCCGCGCTGGGGAACAAGAAGCGCCCGCCGGTCAAGGTCACGCTCCGTGGCTACACCTATCGCAGCACGGTCGCAGCCTACGGCGACCTGTTCATGTTGCCGTTGAGCGCTGAGCACCGCCACGCGGCCGGCGTGCAGGCCGGCGACCAGGTGACCGTCACCCTGGAGTTGGACAGCGAGCCGCGCACCGTGGACGTGCCCGCGGACCTGGCGGCTGCCCTGGCCGGGGCCGGCGCGACCGCTGCCTTCGATCGTCTGTCCTATACCCAGCGCAAGGAACACGTGCGCCAGGTGGAGACCGCCAAGGCCGCCGAGACCCGCCAGCGGCGCATCGACAAGATCGTCGCCAGCCTGGCCGAACTGTCGTGATTCCGCGCGCGCCCGGCGTCTATCTGCTGCTGCTGAGCCTGCCAGCGCGCGTCGAGGCGCAGGTCGGCCGGCTGCGGCGCATCGACTTCGCACCGGGGCTGTACGGCTACGCCGGCAGCGCGCTGGGGCCGGGTGGGCTGGCGGCCAGGCTTAAGCGCCACGCATCCGGCGCTGGCCGCCCCCACTGGCACATCGACTACCTGCTGCCGCACGCACACCTGCTGGGCGCACTGGCGCGCGAGCACCCGCGGCGACTGGAATGCGTCTGGGCATCATGGGCCGGCCAGCAGGTGCAAGTCTGCATCCGCAGCTTCGGCTCATCCGACTGCGCCTGCCCCGGCCATCTGTTCTTCTTCGGCCTGGAAGTTGACCAAGTCCGCCTCATCGAACTGGCGCAGCATGACCTCGCCGCCCGCTGGTTCCCCGTGGATGCGCTCTGATCCAGCGATCTCCAACTTGCAGCCCAAACCGTGAAACGCGAACCCTTTCCCCTGGGAATCCTTACGTGTTACACATTACGTATCACTGTCATCGCCGCCTCTCCCATCCCTATCAAGGCTTCACACTAACACGAACTCATGAACATCCACCTCATCGACGGCACCTATGAGCTTTTTCGCAGCTTCTACGGCCCCCCACCCAAGACCGCGCCCGATGGCCGCGAGGTCGGCGCGACGGTGGGGCTGTTGCGCAGCCTGATGGCGCTGCTGGCCGATCCGGCAGTTACGCATGTGGCCTGCGCCTTCGACCACGTGGTCGAGTCCTTTCGCAACGACCTGTTCGCCGGCTACAAGACGGGCGAGGGGATCGAACCAAAGCTGCGGGCCCAGTTTGATCTCGCTGAAGAGGCGGTGGCCGCGCTGGGCATCGTCGTCTGGCCCATGGTCGAGTTCGAGGCCGACGACGCCATCGCCACGGCCGCCGACCGCTGGCGCGACGATCCGGCCGTCGAACAGGTGATCGTCTGCTCGCCCGACAAGGACCTGGCGCAGTTGGTGTCGCGCAGCCGCGTCGTCTGCTGGGACCGCCGCCGTGAGATTGTCTACGACGAGGCCGCGGTGCTGGCCAAGTATGGCGTGGCGCCGGCGTCCATCACCGACTGGTTGGCGCTGGTGGGCGATGCAGCCGATGGCATCCCAGGTATCCCTGGCTGGGGCGCCAAGTCGGCCGCCGCCGTGCTGGCGCAGTTTGGCCACATCGAGGCCATCCCGGACGACGTGGCCCGGTGGCCCTTGCCGGTCGGCCGCGCTCGCCGGCTGGCCGAGGCGCTGGCGGTTCAGCGCGCCGATGCCCTGCTCTACCGCCGCCTGGCCACCTTGCGCCGTGACGCGCCGCTGGCCGAGACGCTGGACGACCTGGCCTGGCGCGGCGCGCGGCCGGCATTTCGGCAGTTGTGTGCGGACCTGGGCGCTGACGACCTGCCCAATCGCGTGGACCGGTGGCTGACCTGAAAACCCCCTCGACCACGGCTTGTCAGGCACGTAGGTCCGGCTACCAGCCGGACAATCGTTCCCATAACCGGATGTGTCACGTTGGTAACGTGACCTACCCGATCATCGCCGGATGCGTCACGTTGGTAACGTGACCTACCCGATCATCGCCGGATGTGTCACGTTGGTAACGTGACCTACCCGATCATTGCCTCCGACCGAGCCAGCCTGGCGCCAGACCATGCCAAGACCGAAGCGCTTGTTGCTCTTGCTTGTCATATTGTTGATCCTTATCGGCTTTGACCAGGCCAGCAAATCGCTCGCCCAGCGCAGCCTGGTCGGGCAGCCGCCGCGCGAGTACCTGGGCGGCGTCGTGCGCATCGAGTACGCTGAGAACGTGGGATCGTTCCTCAGCCTGGGCGCGTCGCTGCCGGCCGGGACGCGCTTCTGGATCTTCACCGTCTTCTCGACGCTGCTGGTGCTGGGGCTGGCGTTCTATGCTCTGCGTGCTTCCGAAGAGACGCCGTTGCTGGTCTACATCGGCATCAGTCTGGTGATCGGCGGCGGGCTGGGCAATCTGATCGACCGCCTGACGCACGAAGGGCGGGTGGTGGACTTCATGCAACTGCGCGCCGGCCCGCTGCGCACCGGCGTCTTCAACGTAGCCGACGTGGCGTTGATGGCTGGAATCGGTTTGGTGTTGCTGGCGCTGCTGCGGGAGCGCGATTCGGGCAATTCGACCGTTTAACAGAGGGAGAACGCACGCACTGTGTTCGCACTTCCTTGATCTTGGACGCAGGTTTGACTGAAAAACACAGATCAGAAAATAACTACCTCATCCTTCCTCCCCTCTGATCAGTGAAAATCCGTGCAGATCAGCGTCCCACTGTTCGCTTTGGCAAGCACTGCAACGATAGTCCATCACATGCAAAGGAGATGATCGTATGAAAACCAAGCTAACATTAGCCGTGGTATGTATCCTGGCGCTGCTCGCGCTAGCTGCCTGCGGCGGCGGGGGCGGAGGCAGCAGCAGCAAGTCCATCTGGCCCGACGTGCCGGTTCCGCCCGACGCCAAGAACTCCGACATCCGCCTGCCGCTGCCGATGCGCCTGTTGATCCAGACGGCCGTGCGCGCTTCGAACCGCGGCAGCGACGTTGACGTCGACAAGTTCGACTTCGTGGGCTACACCACATCCCAGTCGCCGCAGCAGGTGGCCGAGTTCTACAGCAGCGAGCGTATGAGCGCCGCCGGCTGGAACGTGGCCGAGGGCATGAATTGCCAGGCGGCCACGAGCGACGGCGGCGGGGCGGGCGGTGGCTTCTGCATGTTCGCCAAAGAAGGCGACAGCCAGCAGAGCCTGCTGATCATCGCCACGGGCCGCGACGACAACGACCGCAACACCAACATTTTCTTCGTGCGCTTCGACGGGCAGTTCTCGGGCCAGTAGTCCTTCACAAAGACTGCCGTCTTGATGCAACGGGCCTCTGCCGCTCCTCCAGGTCGCAGAGGCCCGTTGCGCGCCATGCGGCTGGCTGGCCAGCGCTGCCGCGCGCGGTTTTGGGTTCCTGTCGGCTGCAAGTACAATGCGCAGGTCCTTTATTCCCTTTTCCCGAGACATGATCCATGACCAACCAAGCGCTTGCCGCAGACCAGGCTGCCATCGAGGACGCGCCCGCCGACGCGGACTTTCAAATCGGTCAGGTGGCCACCCTCGGCGTCGGCCATCTGGTGCAGGACACCTATACTGCGTTTCTGTCACCGCTGCTGCCGTTGCTCCAGACGCAGTTGGGCGTCGGCTATGCCCTGGCCGGCAGCCTGGCCATCTTCACCCAACTGCCCAGCGTGCTCAACCCGTTCATCGGCTACCTGGCCGACCGCATCAGCGTGCGCTATTTCGTCATCCTGGCGCCGGCCGTGACGGCTACGGTCTTCACCAGCCTCGGCCTGGCGTCCAGCTACGCGACACTGGCGCTGCTGCTGCTGGTCGGCGGCGTTGCCATTGCTGCCTTCCACGCGCCGGCGCCAGCGATGGTAGCCAAGGTCTCCGGCCAGCGGGTAGGCACGGGCATGAGTATCTTCATGGCCACGGGCGAGCTGGCTCGCACCTTGGGGCCCCTGGTGGCAGTCGCTGGCGTGGCCTGGTTTGGCCTGGATGGCATCTGGCGCATGGCCGCAGCCGGCTGGCTGATGTCCCTGATCCTCTACCTGCGCCTGCGGCGCGTGCCGGCAACGCCGCGCGCGCCCGGCAGTCTGGCCATGGACGCGTTCTGGCGTCAGGCTCGGCAGGTGTTTCCGGCGCTGATCTGGCTGCTGGCTGGCCGTTCCCTGATGGTGGCCGCGCTGACCACCTACCTGCCCATCTTCATGAGCGACGAGCGCCAGGCCAGCCTGTGGCTGGCCGCCGCCGCGCTGACCATTTTGCAGGCCGCGGGCGTGGCCGGCGCGCTGGCCGCCGGCACATTGAGCGACCGCTGGGGGCGGCGACGCGTCCTGCTGGTGGTGACGGTGGCCGCGCCCTTTCTGCTGTTGGCCTTCCTCTACAGCCCGGCCTGGCTGGCCGTGCCGTTGCTGCTGGCCCTGGGCGTGACCTCGCTGTCAACGCAGCCGGTGGTGCTGGCACTGGTGCAGGACCAGTTTCCCCATAACCGCGCCTTCGCCAACGGCGTCTACCTGGCCGTCGTCTTCCTGATACAAGCCGCGGCCATCTGGGCCGTCGGCGCGCTGGCTGACCGTTTTGGCCTGACCCCGGCCTACGCGGCCAGCGCGCTGCTGGCGCTGCTCAGCATCCCGGCGGTGTTTCTGCTGCCGGGGAAGAGAGCCGCCCGCTGATCCAAAGCCAGAAGGGATTTAATCTCAGTCATTCTGCGCGCCGGTTTTCGGCAGATCCGTGTCTAGTCCGGCCAGGAGCATAGCCTCCAAATCCTGGGGAAGACGTGATTCCCTGCCGCTGAGGTGGGTCTGGGTGTTGAAGTTGGCGCCGTGATACGCCACAGCACTTCTTGACAAGTGCGCCATCATGCCGCTAATCAAACGCAAAGATGTTTCAATAGAATCCGTTGACAAACCTGCCGAAGATATGGTATAGTCTCGTCGGTTCCAATCTCTGTGGTTCCAACGGACTGCGGATTGTTGCCACCAGTTCAGCCGCGTGCTTGAATGCATTGCACCAGGAGGAACCAAATGGATCAGTCACCTCAATACCTTCGCCAGAACCTTTGCAAAATTGGGCTGAGTTGAGCAACTGTGTAAGCTCTGGTTTATGGAGCCGGAGGTACACAGTTGCTCATGATCGAGATTATCGCACTTCTCAGCTGTCTAGACCAATGTTTGAGGCCGACCACACTAAGCCAGCTTGTCGGGATCGTCCCAGCGATCCTGGCGATGCCAGGCCGAGTTACGATGCTAGGGATATCACGCTGGACCGAGGAAGGAGGCAGTTATCGCACGATCCAGCGGTTCTACAACACCGTCATCCCGTGGGCCACGGTATTGTGGGTCTTCTTTCGTCAGCGTATTTTGAACCCACAGGACACCTACTTGGCGGTTGGCGACGAGACAGTCGTCACGAAGGCTGGGAAGAAGACGTATGGGCTAGACCGGTTCTTCTCATCGATCTATGATCGGCCTGTTGCGGGCTTGGCTTTCTTCGTCTTGTCGCTGGTCAGTGTGCAAGAGCGCACCTCCTATCCGATCATAACGGAGCAGGTCATCCGCAGCGAGGAAGACAAGGCGACGAGACAAGCCAAGAAGCAAGCCAAGCGACACCGTGACTCGGTTCAGCCGAAGGCACGACCTGGACGCCAAACCGGCAGCAAGAACCGAGATAAGACCCAAATCGAGTGGACAACCGAAATGCGCATTCTTGACCGTCTGCTCTGCAAGCTCTTGGCGCTGATCCTCCACGTCTTGGAGGTCACTTATGTCGTTTTGGATGGGCAATTCGGCACTAACAATGCTCTGCAGGTGGTGCGGCAGGCCGGATCGTTACATCTGATTTCCAAATTGCGCTACGATGCAGCTCTCTACTTCCGCTACGATGGACCCTACGGCGGTCGAGGTCCGCGGCGTAAATACGGCGACAAGATCACCTATCATGCGCTGCCTGACAAGTACCTCGTCAAAACGAGCTGCGAGCGAGACATTCGCACCGACATCTATCAAGCCGTCGCACTCCACGCCTGCTTCGCCCAACCGCTCAATGTCGTCATTATCGTAAAAACCAACCTGCAAACCCAGGCACGGGCCCATGTCATCCTCTTCAGCAGCGATCTCGACTTGCCCTACGCCAAGCTCATCGACTACTACTGCTTGAGATTCCAAATCGAATTCAACTTTCGCGACGCTAAGCAGTTCTGGGGTCTCGAAGACTTCATGAACGTCACCCAGACCCCAGTCACCAACGCCGTCAACCTTTCCTTCTTGATGGTCAATGTCTCTCAGCGCTTACTGCGTGACTTCCGTCTCAATCAGCCTGACGCTGGCGTTCTAGACCTCAAAACGTTCTTCCGCAGTCGGCGTTACGTCGCCGAGATCATCAAATCACTTGCCGAAAAGCCAGATGCAATTCTATTTCAGCTTCTCTTCGACAAGGTTGCCCGACTCGGCGCTATTCACCAACCACAACCGTGTTCGAGAAGTCAATGATTGGCGAAGGTATTGGCTGATGGGACGCAGATTTGCTTGATAAACGCAGATCAGAGTATCTTCTCAATTTTTCGTGGTAGAGGATTGCAGTGTCAAGGAGGCACCGCATTTTCGTAAGCAAGAACAGAGTGTTGGTTGATCAGATCAGCCAGATTGGGTAGGTAGTAGGTGCGAGAGACC
>JBAQCH010000026.1:0-9272 GCA_049294015.1 Anaerolineae bacterium | reverse complement strand
GACCTACTTCGTTCACGCGATCAGTAGGTCCGGCTAGTAGCCGGACCTACTTCGTTCACGCGATTAGTTAGCCGTGCGGAAGTAGACCCGGATGTAGCCGAGCTTGGAGGCGTCGAAGAACTCCTTGGTCGCCAGCGCATAGCGAACGCCGGTGCTGTCATCGTTGGTGATGATGAAGCCCTGGTTCGATGCGCCGCGCAGGAAGTCGGTCACGCCCTCGGTCACGTCCAGCCGCAGCCAGGTGTTGATCTTGGCCGATCCGATGTGGTTCGTCCCGATGGCCGGCCCGTAGTCGCCGCCCGGCATGGCCCACGGCATCCACCAGTTCACCGCCACCGGCATCCAGTCGCCGCTAACCTGGTGTGCCTGCACGTTGATCACCGACTGCGACCAGTTGGTGAAGCCCCGGCCTTCGACGACGTACAGGTACAGGTAGGCCACGTCCACGTACGCGTCGCTGGGAATGTCCGACACCGCCGTCTGCACCAGCGGGCGCATCTGGTCGAAGAAGCCGGCCCACATGGTCTGGGCGCTGCCATAGAAGGTTCCCGGCTGGGCGCCGCTGATGAAGGTGTCGCGGGCCACGTTGAAGCGCCGCGAGCGGCTGACCGGATACGCGCTGTTGTCCACGATGGCCAGCGCGCTGCTGCCGAAGTTGGCCACGTAGGTTGCGCCGTCGAACAGCGTCACGCCATGTTGGACGACGCCGCTGTTGCTCACCACGCGCACCTGGAAGCCGAACTCCACCATGTCGCCGTTGAAGAAGGGGCCAGCCCAGGCCACGGCCACCACGTCCTCAGGCGCGCGGCCAGCAGCCAGGTCGGTCATGCCCCTCTCCAGCGCGGCGGCCGCGGTCAGCGGGAACGCGCCGCCGTAGGCGCTGCCGTCCACGTACATGGTATCGGGGTCGATCGGCGCCAGGAACAGCCCGTCGGCGAGGTCAGGGCCGCTGTTGCTGGCGCTGACGTCCACGTCGATGTAGGTGCCCATGACCACCGGGCTGGTGCTGGCCGTCTGCGTGACAGCGCCGAAGATGTCAACCGGCAGCTCGACGGCGAAGGCCTCGCCTCCGATAACGCCGTTGTAGACACGGTAAAGCATGCCGATCTGCGACGGCGAGTTGTTGGGCATGCCGGTCACCATGCTCGTTACTGAGCCGCCAGCCGGAACCTCAGGATAGTACTCGTCGGGGTAGAAGGCGGGAGCCGCGGCGTCGAACACGTGGTAGGCGCCATCCAGCGCGTCAGCCGGCGAGGTGTCCCACAGATCGCCCGTGATGTAGGCGTCGAAGCCGAGGACCTGGAAGTTGAAGGCCATGTCGTCGTCAGGCACTTCCACATACATGACCATGACGCCAGAGTTGAGCGTCGTGTCCAGCAAGTACTGAATGCTTCCCGTACCGGTCGCCAGGTCTACCAGCACGCTGACCGCACGCGGGTCGGCGGTGCCGCTCACCGTGCTGTTGTAGGCGACGTAGTCATCCACGCCGTCCTGGTCGACGTCGATGTAAACATCGAACTCGACCTCCAACGGATGGGAGCGGCTGTCCCAGGTGCTGATCGGGAAGATAAGCAGGTTGGTGGCGGCGTCCAAGCGAATGGCGTCGACGCCGACATACTGGATGTCAGCCGGGTTGGTGTTGATTGCGCCGGGCGGGACCACGATCTCAGGGCTGATGTCCACCAGCGGATAGACCTCAACCGAGCCGTCGACCATGGAGTCGTTCATCAGCGGCACGTCGAAGCTGTAGGGGGCAGTCTGAGCAGCCTCTCCAGCCATGACGTCAGCGGCCTGCCGCGGCAGGAAGTGCCAGGGCAGAGTGATAACCTCGCCGTCGTCGGCGCTCAGCGTCAGGAAGCCGTCGATCTCCGCGTCGGTCAGCAGATCGCCGCCAGCAGCGCCGAAGGTGCCGCCGCCGTAGAGGGTCCAATCCTTGAGCATGGTTGGATCGGCGTGCAAGTCCACATCGAAGGTTCCGGAACCGCCGGCTACGACGGTGAGCGTGTCAGCGCTGAGCATGACCTCGACGCCCGCGTCCTCGTCGTTGGCGTAGCGGAAGCCAGCCTCGATGCTGTAGGTCTTGGTGATGGCAGAAGTGTTGATCACCTCGACCGTCTTGCTGTCCGTATAGTGGTCAGCCACCGTTTCGAAGCCGAAGGAGAGGGCGATATCGTTGTCGGCCGGCACCCAGGCGACGCTCTCAGCCATGGCCGAGGCAGCCACGTCGACGCGGCCCGCACCCTGGCGGCTGACGGGGTTGAGCATGCCGCCGGGGAAGTCCTGCCAGGTGTCGGTCACCGCGTTGTTCATCAACAGCGCCTTGACAACGACAGGTTCCAGTGAGCCGCTGCCGCCAGCCTTCTCGAGCAACTGCGCTGCGGCGCCCGAAACCATGGGGGCAGCGCCGGAGGTGCCGCCGAAGATGCTATAGCCCTGGTCGCCGGAGCTGGCCGAGCGGGAAGCGCCCGGCGCGCCGATGTTGGGCTTGAGGTAGTTGACGTCGAAGGCCGGGCCGCGTGAGCTGGTGCCTTCCATCACGTCCAGCAGAGCGATCGTCAGCGCCGGATCCGTCGGGTCGACCGTAGCCCGGGCGCCGGCTGCTTTGAGCAGAACGCCGCTGGCCTGCGTGACGACAAAGCCTGGGATCGACGGATCGCCGCCGCCATAGGAGAAGCTCAACGGCGGTCCGGGAGCGACCAAGGCGACGATCGCCATTTCAGCGCCGGCCGCTGCCGCATTAGAGATCTTGATGCTGACAGCGCACGTCCCACGATCGATCAGTGAGACCTTGCCCGTCAAGTCAGCCGTGAACGGATCACAGCCCAGCCGGTTGGTGCCGTCGCCGTTGCCGTAGACGACATCGCCCGAGATGGGACCCGTAGGAGCCGCCGACCAGGTCTGCCAGTTAGCGTCCATGATCACAGGGGGCTCCGGCGTGTCGCGACGGATGCGATAGAGCACGGCCGAGGGAACGGTCGTCTGCGCCACGCTGATCACGCTGCGCGCCGTGCTGGGGCTGCCGGCGATGTAGGGGAAGTTGCCGCCGTTACCGGCTGACGCCACCACCACGGTGCCAAGCTCGACAGCCAGCTCAGAGGCAGCGCTCAGGTCATCGCTCGGCTGGCCATAGTTGGAGCCCAACGACATGTTGAGGACGTCGGCGCGGTCGTCGAACAGGCCGTTGCCGTCAGGATCAGCCGCCCATTCCATAGCCTGGAGCAGAGCCAGGCCACTGCACGAGGTGCTGACGCTGGAGCAGACCTTCAGCGCGTAGAACTCGACGCCAGGGGCCACACCAGGGCCAAGGTCGTCGGTCTCAACGCCGCCGATGATGCTGGCCACGTGGGTGCCGTGGCCATCGGTCAGGCCGGCCTCGTCATCCATGGGGTTGGGATCGGGGATCTCAGGGGTGTTGGGCCAACTGCTGCCCACGAAGTCGTAGCCGCCGATGACCTTGGCCGAGGGGAAGAGGCGCGGGTCGGCCGGCTGCGAGGCCTCAGCCAGCGCCTGGTCGGTGTCGGCCTGCAGGCCAGAGCCGCCCAGGTGGGCATGGGTATAATCGATACCAGAGTCGACCACGGCCACGGTGATGCCCGTGCCGTCGAAGCCCATGGCCTGTACGTCGGCGGCGCCGATCCACGGCACGGTCTCGTCCAGGGCCAGTTCGTAGTTGGACAGCGGGCTGACGCTGACCACGCCGGGGATGGCGCGCAGGTCGCGCGCCTGGGCGCCGCTGATCTCGACCGCGACGCCGTTGATCAGCTTGGTGAAGTTAGCCAGCGTCGTGCCGCCCAGGGCATCCACGGCGTCGCTGACCTGAGCCTGCTTGGCCAGCAGCGCGTCGGTGTAGGCCTGCGCGCTCGCCGCGTCGAACGCTGCGCCGCGCTGCTGCGCGTCAAGCCAAAGCTCAGCCAAGGGGGCGTCGGCCAGGCGAACGATGTAGCGGGCGGTGGCCGTGATGCGCTGCTTGCTGGGCACATAGCTGCTGCCGGCAAAGGGGCCGTCCAGGTCTGCGCCGGTGACGGGCTGCAGGTTGACCGGGGCCTGCCGGCCAGGCTGGTACTGGGCCGTTGGGGTTTGGGCGCTGGCCGGCAACGCGAGCATCGACGCGATGACGAACAGGGCAAGGACCACACTGAGTTTACGTTTCATTATCTTCCTCTCCTGATAGGTGCTTAGAGAACGCAATGGAAAAACGTCAGGGAATGTCGTGGAAGGCCAACAGATAGAAGTTTATTGTCCGGTCCGTGCAAACGACCTCCTTTCTGCGTGCTACGCAGCAAAGCAACCCCAGCCGATTAGCTCGGCGCCGCGGCTGCCTAGGTTTCTTTGGTTCGCCGATGACCATGAGCTTACGCTGTACGGTTGGTTGGGGAAGAAGCGGAAAGCCGTGGCCGTTGAGCGGCTATCGGCGATAGTCTCCAGCGCTTTGCGTGACACGGTCAGCGGGCTGGAGTTGGAGCTCGGAACCAGTCGATTATAGCCCAGCGCAGGGCCTTTGTCAAACGAACGCGCTTGCTGGCGGTTAGTTACCCAGCCAGCAGCAGCCGGCCGCAGCCGGGACAGAAGACGCGCTGGCTGTCGCTATGCACCGCCTGGGCCGCGCCGGTGGGCAGCATCAAGCCACAGGTCTGGCACGAGCCGCTTCGCTCCAAAGCCACAGCCCGACCGGCCTTGCGGCTGCGCAGGTTTTTGTACAAGTCGCGATCTTGCGGCGCAACAGCCTCCCATTGCTGAGCGAGCCGCGCCGACAAGGTTTTATATTCGGCGATTTTCAGGCCCGCCTCGCGCTTGATGGCTTCCTGGCGGGCGCTGTATTCGGCTTCGAGGCTGGCCTGTTGGGCCTGGCTGGCTCCGGCTTCCGCCTGCCACTGCTCGGCCTCCAGCATAGTCGCCAGGGATTCGTCCTCCAAAGCGCTGCGCCGGCGCTGCAGCGCTGCTACGTTGGCCTCCATGCCCTCCAGCTCGCGCGGGTTGCGCACCCGCCCGCTCATCATCTCCCGCTCGGCGGCGCGCATGTGGTCGGATAGGTCCTTGATTTGACGGTCGAGCTCCCGCTGCGCGGCGCGCAGGCGAGTCAACTCGGCCTCGGCGGCGGCGGCGGCGGCGCGCGCTGCTTTCAGCTCGCTATGCTCGCCGCGCTCTTTTTCCAGCTCAGCCAATCGCTGTTTGATCGCCTCCAGCGCCAGATCGGTGGTCTGCAAGGCCCACAGGTCTGCTACAGTGCTCATCCCAAATGCCTCCTGTCCGACAAGATCGCCGAGTTGGTCCACAGGCTCGTTCGGGCCGCTTGGCGCGGGCCGCCGTGCGCGCCGATTATACCGCGCATCACAGCAAAGCAGCAACTGGGCCTGGCCCCGGCGGCGATTTGTGATCCATCTGCGAAAGGGTTACAATGCACACAGGCAAGACGACACAGCCGAATCGATGTGTACCCGCCATCGTTGCATGGCACTTCGGGAACACTCCCCATGCCAGCACAGCCCATTCGTATCCTGATTGCCGAAGACCATCCCTTGTTCGCCCAGGGGCTACGCCGCGTACTAATGCTGGAGCCGGACTTCGATGTGGTGGCTGAAGTGGCAGATGGCGAGGCAGCTATCGAAAGCGTGGCTGCCTTGCGACCCGACGTTGTGTTGATGGACATCAACATGCCCAAGGTCAACGGCTTGTTGGCGACCCAAGAGATCAAGGCCATGCACGAGGATGTGGCCGTGGTTATTCTCACCGCCTACGACGACGAAGAGCAGATGATCTTTGCCCTGCGGACGGGCGCTTCGGCCTATTTCGTCAAGGATGTGCTGCCCAGCGAGCTGATCGACGCCATCCGGGCCGTCAGGTTGGGCCAGTATGTGGTGAACGGCCTGATTCTTGCCGACACAGTCGAGTTGATGCAATGGCTGCTGAAATGGTACAATGACCGGGCGTGGTTCGACGGCGATACGCAAGGCGTCTTGATGCCTTTGTCGGCGCGCGAGATGGATATCATCGAGATGATCGTGCGCGGCGCCAGCAACAAGATGATCGGCGCCACCTTGGGCATCAGCCACCAGACGGTCAAGAATCACATGAGCAGCATCTTTCGCAAGCTATCGGTCAACGACCGCACCGAGGCTGCTGTGATCGCGCTACGCCGGGGCTGGATCCGCCTGAAGGACACCACAGCGCCATCCAGCGATACTTTACAGGGACAGACTATGCCAGACAAACCTTCCGGTGAAGACGGACAAAGCTTTATCGAATACGCGTTGATCCTCCTGCTGATCGCCATCATCGTCCTGGCGATCTTCCTGATTATGGGCGACGAGATCCGCAACTTCGTTAACGACCTGTTGCAGGCCTGGTTCGGCTCCTAGCCTGGCCGGGCCGCCTCTGGGAGGGAGCGCATGTCTCCTTTGCCACCCGCCGTGGCAGCGTTGGCCCCCGTGCCCCAGGTCCCCCGCGCTGCTGTTTCTGCCAAAGCGCGCCTGCTCGATTTGCTCTTTCCCGTGCGCTGCGCGGGCTGTGGCCGCGCGGGTGAGCTGCTGTGCCCGGCCTGCCGCGCCCAGGTGCAGCCGGTGCCGCAGCCGGTCTGCATCCGCTGTGGCCGGCCGCTGGCAGTCCAGGGACGCTGTGGCGACTGCGCTGCCGGCCAGTTCCACGTCAGCGCGATCCGCTCGGCCGCGATCTACGCCGATCCGCTCAGCCAGGCAATCCACCGCTTCAAGTATGAGGGCCGGCCGGAGCTGCACGAGCCGCTGGGCCAGTTGCTGGCCAGCTATTGGCGCGACCGCTCGGCCTCGGTCGATCTGGTTGTGGCGGTGCCGTTGCACGAGAAGCGCTTGCGGGAGCGCGGCTTCAATCAGTCCGACCTGCTGGCTGCCGTGCTGTGCCGTGAGGTGCGCTTGCCGCTGCTTCAGCCGGGCATACTGCGCCGCGAGCGCGACACCCAGCAACAGATGCTGCTGGGCCCGGCCGAGCGGCGCGAAAACGTGCAGGACGCGTTTCGCTGGCATGGGCCGCCCCTGGCAGGGTGCAAGGTGCTACTGATCGACGACGTGGCGACCACCGGATCGACCTTGGAGGCGTGCGCCGTGGCGCTGTTGGCGGCAGGGGCCAGCAAGGTCTGGGCGCTGACGGTCGCGCGGGCGCTGGGCAGCCAAAACGCGACGAAGGGTTGACATTTGTTGGCTGTGCGGCTACAATGGAGCCAACAGTTGGTTCATCCGCACAGTGGAGCGCCAGGTTGCTCCACCCATTGGCAGATCTCCCGTCGCCAGTGCTGAATCCCCCCCTCTGGAAAGGAGCCAATCCCATGCAACTGGTAATCAAGGGCCGCAACGTCGAGGTCAACGATCGGCTCAGGGAGTATGTGGAGAAGAAGATCGGCAAGATGACCAAGTTCCTGCCCGACGTGCAGGAGATTCGCGTCGAGCTTGCCGAGGAGAAGAGCCGCAAGACCAGCGAGCGTCAAGTGGTGCAGGTGACCATGCGCAGCAACGGCACATTGCTGCGCGCGGAGGAGCGCAACAGCGACATCTACGCTGCGATCGACGCGGTGGCCGACAAGCTGAACGGCCAGATCAACCGCTTCAAAGGCAAGCGCCGGCGCAAGATGGAGCGCGCCCAGGTGGCTGCCGTGGAAGCCTTGGAGACCGAGTACATCAGCGCGGCCATGGAGCCGGTGGCCGACGACGAAGACCTGTTCGAGGGGCGCATCGTGCGCACCAAGCGCTTCTCCATGCTGCCCATGGGCGAGGAGGAGGCCATCGACCAGATGGAGTTGCTGGGCCACGACTTCTTCGTCTTCTACAACGTCAACAGCGATAGCATCAACGTGCTGTACCGGCGCTCGGACGGCAACTACGGGCTGTTGCAGCCTGAGCTGGCGTAACAAGCGGCGGCGCCGCCCCGGCGGCGTCACAGAGCTGGATGACCACGGGCCAGGGAGCGGCTCCCTGGCCCGTGCGCGCAACTTACATGTGCCGGGCACTTGAGTGCACTCTGATAAAGCGCCCCGTGCCCGGCGCCTAATTCGTGGAGGTTGACAGCTTGAAACGGGTGTTGCTAGTCTGTACGGCCAATATCTGCCGCTCGCCCATGGCGATGGGGCTGCTGCGTGAGCGGCTGCGCCAGGATGGACTGGAGGAGCAGGTGACGGTCAGCTCGGCCGGAGTGTATGGGCTGGACGGCAACCCGGCCAGCCAGCCGGGGGTCGAAGTGCTGGCCGAGCGGGGCATCGACATCAGCGATCACCGCGCCCACACGGTGGCCGAGCGTGAGATTGCCCAGGCTGACCTGGTGTTGGTGATGGAAGAAGCCCACCGCCGCACGCTGTTCTACAACTATCCCCACCTGCTGGGCAAGATCTTTTTGCTCAGCGAGATGTCGGGCAATTACCACGACATCAAAGACCCCTACCGCCAGCCCAAAGAAGCTTACCAGCGCACAGCCAACGAGATGGCCGCGCTGATCGAGGACGGCTACCCCACGATCCTGCGCCGCCTGCGCATCGATCAAACAGCCCGCCCGTAGAACGATTTTCCAAATCGTTCGTCTCCCGCTGTCCGCAGTCGCCGTAGAACGATTTTCCAAATCGTTCGTCTCCCGCTCCCCCAAAACGCCGTAGAACGATTTTCCAAATCGTTCCCGCTTCCACGGATCGGGGGAGGAACGATTTGGAAAATCGTTCTACGAGATCCTCGCCCGTTAGCCCTCTCTTGCCTCTCGCGCCAACACCCAATAAGGATAGGCCCCGTAGTAATAAGCCAGCAGCAGGCACAGCTTGAGGCCGTGCAGCCCGTCGCGGTAGCCTTGCAGCGTCAGGTAGCGGCGGCGGAACTCGCGCAGCGGCTGGAGGATGAAGTTGTGCGGCCGGGGACGGATGCCGCGCTCGCGCAGGATGCGCGCCTCATAGGCCGCATAGCGCCGCTGCTTCTCGTGAAACTGCGCCCAGGTGTCGTAGTTGTAATGGATCAGCGGATTCTGCAGGTTGCCGCTGGGACCGTCCAGGAGCACCACCTCATGCACCGGCCGCTCCAGGTCATAGCGCGCCCGCTCGATGCGCATCAGCCGCAGTTGGTAGTCGGGATAGAAGCCGCCGTGGTTGACCCGCTTGCCCACGATAAAATTCCAGCGCGGCACGCCCCAGCCCGCCTCCGGCCGTTCGGCGATGACCTGGCGGATCTCGGCGGCCAGCTCGGGCGTGGCCCGCTCGTCCGCATCGACGAAGAAAGCCCAGTCGGCGCCCAGCGCGGCGGCCTCCTCCAGCGCAGCGTTGCGCTGCCGCGCCC
>JBAQCH010000025.1:0-4133 GCA_049294015.1 Anaerolineae bacterium | reverse complement strand
CACGGGACCGGCGGCCGGCCCGGCCAGCGCGGCGTGCAGCACATGGCCGTCCATCTCCACCGGCACGGGCTGGCCCATCAGGTGCAGCGCGGTCGGCGCCACGTCGATCAAGGCCGCGCCCTGCACCTGGCCGCCCGGCTGGATGTCTGGCCCCCAGGCGATGAAAATGCCGTTGGAGCGGTGGCAGCCGGTAATGGTGATCTGGGCCAGCTCGTCGGGCGTCAACTGGCGGGCCGCGTGCTTGCCCGGATAGGCGCCGTGCGGCTTGAACACGTCCGCGTACTCGCCCTCGACAATCAGGTCGGGGAAGCGTTCCAGGTACGGGCCGTGGAACAGCTCTTCCCGCCGCCATACTCTACGGATCGGCCGGGCGCCGGTCGCGGGGTCGGTCAGCTCCGGCAGCGCGGCGACGATCTGGTCGCGCAGCGCCTCGTACTCCGCGCCGGGCTGCACAATGCCGTGTGGATCGCGGCCGGCCAGGTTGATCCAGATGTTGCCGCGCAGCTCCTCGCTGAAGGCGCGCGTCTGGAACCAATCCACGCCAGGGAAGAAGGTCTCAGCCCCCAGCCGCGTGCGCAGGCTGTCGGGCCACCAGTGGCGCAGCTTGGTCAGAGTCTGGAAGCCGACCTGATGATACAGCCAACGCTTGCCGCGCTGCAGCACACGCGAGGCGACGATGGCCGTCCGTTCGCCCAGGCTGGCCTGGTTACGGCCGCTGCGGAAGCGCAGCAAGCCCTGGCTCTCCAGCCACAGGTTCAGGTGGACGGTCTGCGGCCCCAGCGGCCCCTGCCCATGGTCCGACACCACCAGCACGTTGACGTCCGTCTGGCCCTCCAGGCGCTGCAACAGCTCGCCAATGCGCTGGTCGCAGCGGCGGTAGACCGCGCGCAGCGTGTCGCCATAGAGCGCAGCCTTGGCTGGGTCGTAGAGCGGATGGCTGGGATCGTGGTACTCCCAGAAGAAGTGGGCCACGCCGTCGGTCGCGCTGACCACGAAGAAGACCATGTCCCAGGGCCGCGTGTCCATCAAATGCAGGGTGGCGTCAAAGCGCACATCGGCCTCGCGCAGCAGCTCGGCTCGCGCCAGATCGGGCCGGCCGCGCTGCGTCCACAGCCAGTCGTCGGGTACGATGACGTAGGGGGTGGCGCTGACGCCGTCCAGCTCGGCTTTCAGCTCCGGCGGGTAGGTGTAGGCCGCGCTGAGGCCGGGCGTGTCGCGGCCGCTGACCATCACGCCCTGCACCGGCTCCGGCGGGTAGGTTTGGGGGACGTTGACGACAATGACCTGCTTGCCGGCCTGGCTCAGCAGGTTCCACAGCGCCGGCAGCGCGCGGTGGCTGGCGTTCATCAGCCGGAAGCCGTAGGTGTTGAAGTCGCGCTCCCAGAAGTCGAACACGCGGTGTTTGCCCTGCTGCGTGCCGGTGACCATTGAGGTCCAGGCCTGGGCCGTGAACGGGTGAACCACCGACTCCAGCGGCCCCCAACTGCCCTCGGCCATCAGCCGCTGCAAGTTGGGCAGGTCGCCGGCAGCCATCCAGGGCTGGATCAGATCGAATGTTGCGCCGTCGAGGCCAATGATGACCAGACGATTGGTAGATGATGTCATGATAGATACTAGCGCAGCCTGATCATGGCTGCGATGGCCTCTTTTTCGTCTTCGTTGAAGGTGCGCAGCAGGACCAGGGCGGCAAAGAAGACCACCAGCCCGGCCGCGCCCACCACGGCGACCTCCAGCAGCGCGCCCCACGTATCACCGGGCACGCGGCCGGCCGCGCTCAGTCCTGTCCACAGCCGGCTGCCAGCCAGGAAGACCACGCCAGCCAGCGCGCAGGCCAGGATCACCTTGCCCAGGGAAGGCGCCAGTCGCCGCCAGTGGAAGTGGCCGCGCATGGCAATCGTGCCGACAATGAAATAGACGCCTTCGGCTGCCAGGATGCCCAGGACTACGCCCATCGATTGCAGGCGGGGGATTCCCCACCAGGTCACCAGGAGACCGATCGCCAACCCCAGAGCCAGCCCCAGCGTTTCCAGTTTCTGCCGGCCCAGAGCGACCAACGTCACGCTGTACAGCCAGTTGGGAAAGATGAGCACGATCACCCAGCCCAGCGAGGCCAGCACCACAGCGGCCGTCGACAAATCGATGGCGTCGCCCAGCAGCAACGTCACCAGTGGGTCGGCCAGAAATGTGAAGGTCAGGCTGATCAGCAGGCTGATGGCAGTGAAGAGCTTGATGGTCTTGGCGAAGGCGGTGTCGAACTCGTCCATCCGGCTGGCGGCGCGGTCGCTGAAGACCGGCAGCATGGCGGCGGCAAAGGCGGCCGGGATGATGCGCACCTGCTGCACTGCGCGCAACGGTCCGTACAGCACGCCGTTGACCAGGTCGCCCTGCTCCTGCCCCAGCCACAGCACCGTCAACACCAGGCCTGCCCGCCAAACATAGCTGTGCAACAACAGGCTGATGCCCACTGGCAGCGACTCGACGAAGAGGAACCAGGCCAGCCGGGCGTCGTCCCAGCGCCTGACAAGTCGCTGGCCCTGGGCTTCGACCAGCGCGCTGGCTGCCTGACGGCCGGAGCGACGCCAGGTCGAAAGCGCAGCAGGCAGGCTGCGGATGGACGCGCCGGCGCCTTTGATCACGCCCGCCATGAAGTGCGCCTCGGCAAAGCCCTTGTAGGTGCTGATCCACCAGACGTAGACCAGACGGGCGCCGTTGGCCACGATGCGCGCGCCAAACAGCGCAACCAGACCCAGGTCCAGCCACACCACCGCCACAGTCAGAGCCAGCATCAACACCTGGGCGATGATGATGCTCCAGAACTGGTGCTCCATGCGCTGGTAGCCCTGGAACGCCGCCGCGAACACGTCGCCCAAGAGGTAGATCACCTGGGCCATGAAGAAGGCCATGGTGGCCAGCCACAGGTAGCTGTCGCCGTCGCGCGCCGCCAATAGCGCCACGACCACGAAGATCAGCAACGACAGCACCAGCCGCAGCGTCCAGATGGCGCTGGTCAGGCGCGTCGCGTTGCTCTGGTCCTTGGCGATCTCCCGCACCAGGATGCGGTTCATGCCCATGTCGACCAGCACCGTAAACAGCTCGGTGAAGCTGATGATGAAAGCGTAGCGGCCCAGGCCAGCCTGGCCCAGGTAGCGCGCCATGATGCCCACGACCACCAGGCTGACCAGCGCCTGGAAACCGTAGGCCATCAGCAGCAGGCTGGAGTTGATGGCGACACGCCGCTCGGGACGTGGATTGACAGTCTGTGTGCTCAAGAGAGTAGACAACTCGTGTTGATGAATGCGGCGTCGTGTGCAGCGCGCATCGCCAAATTATACGCCCGCTGGCGCTCTTCTGCCTAAAACCGCAACGCACCAGCAGCCAGCGCCAGCCCCAGCAAGTTGAAGGCCAGCGCCGCCAGCATCAGCCCAATCCGGCGGGCGCGCTGGCCGTCCAGGTGCAGCCAATGATCCAGCCCCGCCAGCAGCAGACCTGTCAGCGGCAGCAGGGCCGGGAAGAGATAGCGCCCCTGTGGCTGCCAGTCGCGGCCCACCATCGGCAGCAGCGTTTGCAGCAGGATCAACCCACCAGCCAGCAGCCAGGCCGCCAGGATTGGCCGCAGCGCCACGGCGCGCGGCCAAGTTCGCAGCAGTCCAAGGCCAGCCACGGCCGTCAGCAGGACCAGCAGCGTATACAGCGCCACGGGCAAGGGCCGTTGCAGCCAGCCGTAGTTGCCCCAGAAGCCGGCAAACGTTACAGCGCTACGAAGAAGCAGGCTGCGCTGCGGCGCCGCCCACTGGGCCAGCGGGCGCGGCGCAAAGGGACGCCAGCGGTCGGCCAGCGGCGCGATTAGCAGCTCGCCCAGGCGCGCGCTGGCGCTGAAGTCGCCGTTGCGCAGCAGCAGCGCGGGAGCGGGCTGCAACAGCGGTTCGGCCACCAGCAGTTGGCCTGTTTCGCCGTCGGCCGGACCCCAGCCGGGCGCCACGATCAGCCGCAGGTAGGTCGTGGTGATTGCCAGGGTGTGCTGCACGCTGACCGGCTGCCACTGTGCGCCGGCCACGAAGGCGGTCTCGCTGAGGCCGGCCGTGTCGCGCAGGGCAATCCGTCCCGGCGCGGGCTGGCCGTCGGCGCTGCGCACC
>JBAQCH010000024.1:0-136724 GCA_049294015.1 Anaerolineae bacterium | reverse complement strand
GCCTGGCACATGCTGGTGACGCGGGCCAAGGTGCAGCCAGGCGAGACGGTGCTGGTGCTGGCGGCCGGCTCGGTGGTGGGCACGGCCGCAATCCAGGTGGCCAGGCACTTCGGCTGCCGGGTCATCGCCACCGCCTCCAGCGACGAGAAGCTGGCCAAGGCCCAGGCTTTGGGCGCAGATGCGGTGATCAACTACGCCCAGGAACGCTTCGACCGGCGGGCGCGGCGGCTGACCGACGGCCGCGGCGTGGACGTGGTGATCGAGCACGTGGGCGCGGACACCTGGCAGCACAGCGTGGCTGCCGTGGCGCCGCTGGGCCGCATTGTCACCTGCGGCTCCACCACGGGCCGCTGGGGCAACACCGACCTGTGGTCGCTGTTCGGCAAGGAGATCAGCCTGCTGGGCTCTTTTGGCGCAACGCGCGCAGAGCTGCTGACCCTGCTGCCGCTGGTGGTTGATGGCTCGTTCAAACCTGTGATCGACCGCCTGTTCCCGTTGGAGGCAGCGGCTGATGCCCACGTCTACATGGCCGGACGGCAGCAGTTCGGCAAGCTGGTGTTGACGATCTGAAGGAGTTGCAAGTGGTAAGTTGCAAGTCGCATGCACCCGGTAAGTTCCGCTGCTGGTTGGTCGCTTTGTTGATAGCAGTTGTCGGCTCCGGATTGGCTGTCTCGCCGGGCTGGGCGCAGGACACGCCGCCGGTGGTCTACGAGCGCTACGATGTGGCGTTCGACGTGCGGCCTGACGGCTCCTTTGTCGTGCGCGAGACTCAGCAGATCCGCTTCGATGGCCAGTTCAGCCAGGCCTTTGCCGAGATTCCACTGGACTACACCACCCGCGTCGATGCGGTCCAGGTCTACGAAGGCGATATCCCTTACGCGCGCAACGGCAGTGGGCCGGGATCGTTCACCACTGAGTACGACGGCAGCAACCTGTACGTGGATTGGACCTTCACGCCGACGCAGTCGGGCGATGTGCGCACCTTTGTCGTCGAGTACCTGGTGGCGGGCGGCCTGTGGATCTATCCCGACGGCGACTTGTTGGAATGGCGGGCGGTGCCGGCCGATCGCAGCGGCGCGCCGGTGCAGGCCAGCCGCGTCACGGTGGCGCTGCCGCCTGATCCACAAACCGGTCAACCCGCGCCGGCCAGCCAACTGAGCGCGACCAGCTTCGACCGGCCGTCCAGCATCCAGATCGACGACGGCGCAGTGACCTTCGACAGCGCCGAGTCGCTGCCTGACGGCGTGGCTTTTCAGGTGCAGGTTGGCTTTCCCCACGGCCTCGTTGACGACCAGCCCGCGCTGTGGCAGCTCATGGAAGACCGCACCGACCTGAGCTATCGCTACACCGCCATGGACAGCGACATCCGCATCGAGGCCGACGGCGTGGTGCGCATCGACGCCAGCTATCGCATCCGCGTCGACAGCGGCGCGCTGCACCAGGGGGGCAACACCCTCAGCCACACCGTGATGGACGACGTGTTCGATGTGGCCGTGCTGGAGGGCGACCAGCCCTTCACGCTCACCAACGAACTGTGCGAGTCCTGCTTCTCGGTCAGCCAAACGCCGCGCCAGCCCGATTGGGTCACCTACGACGAACGCCTCGGCAGCGTGGTGACCGATCCCAGCAAGGCCGGCGCAACCCAGGTAAACTGGCTGCCGCCGCCGCTAGTCAAGGGCGAGGAAACCACCTTCCACCTGCGCTACGCCCTGCAAAACGCCCTGTACCTCAGCGACGAGGCCCAGACCTTCAACTGGAGCATCGTCATCGACGAACAGGATGCGCCGGTGGACTCCTCCACGGCGCGCATCACCCTGCCGCCCGGCGTCGATCCGGTCCGCGTGCAGGTGACCGGCGGCGAGGTGCAGCCGCAGCCCGACGGCTCGCTGCTGTTGATCCGGCCGCAGCCGATCCGCGCCTATGAGCCGTGGGACATCAGCGTGGTTTTGCCAGCCAACGCCACGGCTGCGGCCAAGTCGCAGTGGCAGCAGGACATGGAGACTGCGCAGCGCGCCGGACAGCAGGCCGCCACCCGCCAGGCGCGCAGCCAACTGCTGTTGGGCGGGCTGGCTCTGCTGATCCTGAGCGGCGGCCTGCTCAGCCTGCTGCTGCTCTGGTATCGCCACGGCCGCGACGAGCCGGCGCCGCTGCCAGCCGAGTACATCGCCGAGCCGCCGTCGGACGTGGCCCCAGGCATCGTGGCCTACCTGCTGGACGAGCAGCCCTCCATCGACGGCGCGCTGGCCTCGCTCTTCCACCTGGCCACGCTGGGCCTGCTGCGCATCCGCCTGGCGCCGGAGATCGCGGTCGGGCGCAACTGGGACATGAAGCTGCGCACCGGTGAGGTGGTCGAAACGCCTGACGGCCGCCGCGTGGCCATCCCCGGCCATCTGGCCGCGTTGTTCAACGGCCTGATGCCCATCGTTGAGACCAAGAGCAGCAAGACCTTGGACCAGATCGCTGGCCCCTTGCAGGCTGTGTTGCCCGAAGTCTATGAGAAGATGGGCGAGGAGATCAGCCCCTGGTTCGACGTGCTGCCGGACAAGGCGCGCGGCCGCTGGCGCGGGCTGGGCAGAGGTATCGTCCTGCTGGGCAGTCTGGCCCTGTTTTTCGGCTGCCTGGCGACCTCGACCTTCGGGCTGGTGGCCCTGGCCCCTGGCCTTGCCCTGTGGCTGGTGGGCGCGGTGTGGGTCGCAGCCAGCCGCTGGATGCCGCGCCGCCGGCCAGAGGGCTCGCTGGAGGCGGCCAAGTGGCGCGCCTTCCGCCGCTACCTGCTCAATTTGGAGGACTACGGCAATCAAACCGAGGCCCAGGAGATCCTGGACCGCTACTTCGCCTACGCCGTGGCGCTGGACGTGCAGGAGGTGGTGCTGCGCGACGCCGAACGCTTGCAGGCGCAGATGCCCCCGTGGACGCGGCCGGTGATTGTCACCAGCGGCGGCGCGGCGCCGGATAGCGGATCGGTGTTTGCCCCCACGTTGTCCTGGCAGCCGGCGCCGATCGGCGAGGGCGCCAGTGCCGCCGGCTCGTCGGCGTCCGACAGCAGCCGGCCAGCCGATGGGTCGTTGAGCGGTAAATCGCGCCAGATAGGCGCCAGCCTCAGCCTGGCCAGCCTCAGTTTGAGCCGCACCCTGACCGCCGCCACCGGCAGCAGCGGCGGATCGACCATGGACGCCATGACCAGAGCCGTGCGCACGTCGTCAGGCAGCAGCGCCACCCGCTTCAGCGGCGGATCGTCGCGCAGCAGTTCCAGCAGCCGATCCAGCTCCAGCCGCAGCAGCTCCAGCAGTCGCAGCAGCAGCTCACGCAGCAGCGGCGGGGGCGGCAGGCGAGGATTCCGCTAATTGCCGTACGCCATAGGGCGACACATGCACTTGCAGTACGGTACAAGTGTGTTTCGGTGGCTCAGCATGACCGACGCTCGAAGTTTTGACAAGGCACAAAATGCTCTTGACAAAGGTTGATCTACGTGGTATCCTTTGAACAGGTCGAGAGAGTTGCATGTGCGATTTGTTGAGAGTTGATTCTCACTCGGCTGAGTTCTGGTCAGAAGAGCTGAATAATTCGGTTCGCTTGGGGTTTCCCAATCTGGCTTGAACATAACTCTTTAGAGGATGAAACTCTAAAGAGTTTTTTTATCTGGAGACGCGCTATGTATCTACTCTATCTGGATGACTCAGGTTCGCCCAATAACCAGCAAGAGGAGTATTTTGTACTTGGGGGATTGTGCGTACCGGAGAACAGCGTACGGTGGCTGACAGGTGAGCTGGAGACGCTTGCTCAAGAGATAGATCCTGACAATCCAAGAAGCGTCGAGTTCCACGCGGCGGAGATATTTCGCGGCCGGGATGGTGTATGGCAGAACTATCGAAAAAAGGAGGACCGGGGCGCAATAATCAAGAGGGTGCTGCTTGTATTGGAAAAGGCGTCACCAGGATCGGTCGTGGTTTTTGCGTGCGCGGTTCACAAACAATCTACATCCGGCGACCCCGTCCAGACTGCTTTTGAACAGCTCAGCAGCCGCTTCGATATCTACGTTAGGCGCCAGAATGCCGAACGTGGTGAAAGGCAAAGGGGGATGATTATTCTTGACAAGAGCTCTTATGAGACCAGCCTGCAAAACCTGGCTGCGCAGTTTCGCGAGGAGGGTACCCGATGGGGCAGCCGTCTTTCGACTCTAAGCGAGGTCCCCTTGTTTGTTGACTCGAAAGCCTCTCGAATTATCCAGTTGACAGATCATATTGCGTACGCTGTCTTTCGTCGATACAACGCAGCGGACTTGACCTACTTCAACTGCATCGAGAGCTGTTTTGACCAGACAGCCGGTGTGATGCACGGTTTGGTTCATTGGCAATTGTCAAACCGCAACTGCACTTGTCCTGCTTGCGTCACTCGCAGACTATCCAAAGCTTCGTAGGCGTACCGCACATATCAAGTGCTACGTCGTCAAGGGGTCAAAGGGACGGTTCGCGTGCTCAGTCCATTGCGCATCGCCATTGGTGGGGACGGCATCGATTCGTCTTCGTTGCCCCACCTGTTCGATGTAATCCAACGATTGGTGCCGAAAGTAGGTATTGTATAGCTCGGCGTAATGCCCGCGCTGCGCCATGAGCTGGTCGTGGCTGCCCTGCTCGATGATGCGCCCCTTGTCCAGCACGATGATGCGGTCTACCGCGCGCACGGTGGAGAGGCGGTGGGCGATGACGATGGAGGTGCTGCGGGCCAGCAGCAGGTTGATGGCCTGCTGAATCTGCTGCTCGGTGAAGGGGTCAATGCTGGCCGTGGCCTCGTCCAGGATGAAAATGGCGGGGTCCTGCACCAACACACGCATCAGGGCCACCAACTGGCGCTGGCCCATGCTCAGCCGAGTGCCCCGCTCGCCCACCTCGGTGTGCAAGCCATCGGGCAGGGTGTCCAGCCACTCGCCGCCGCCGATCTGCCTGGCAATCGCCTCGATCTCCTGGTCGCTGGCTTCAGGACGGGCGTAGCGCACGTTGTCAGCCACTGTGCCGGCGAAGAGGAACGGCGCCTGCGCCACAATGCCCAACTGGCGGCGGTAGGCGTGCAGGTCCAGGTCGCGGATGTCGTGGCCATCGATGGCGATGCGCCCCCCCTGGAACTCGTAGAAGCGGGCGATCAGCTTGCCCAGGCTGCTCTTGCCTGCGCCCGTATGGCCGACCAGCGCGATATTCTCGCCGGGCCTGACTTGCAGGTCGAAGCCGGCCAGCACCTGTTCTTGCGCGCTGTAGCGGAAATCGACGCCCTGGAAGCTGATCTCGCCGGCCAGCCGGCCAGGGTTGAACGCGCCGGCCTGGCGCACCGTCGGCTCGGCGTCGATCAGGGCGAAGAGGCGCTCCGAGGCCGACAGGCCGGCCTGTACCTGGCTCCAGAAGGCCGAAAGCTGGGCCATGGGGAACCAAAAGCGGTCCACGCTGGTGATGAACAGGTACCATGCGCCCAGGGTGATGGCGCCCGCGGCTGCCGACAGGCCGCCAAAGTAGACCAGCACGGCCGTGCCCACGCCGCCCACCATGTTGAGTATGGGGAAAACATTGGACAGCATAAAGCCGCGGCGCAGGTTGATGTCGTAGGACTTGCTGTTGACCCGCAGGAAATCGCCGTAGATCGCGGCTTCCTGGCGGAAATTCTTGGCCACGCTGATGCCGGTCACGGCCTCCTGGATGGCCGCGTTGACCTCGGCGATGGCCTGGAAGCCGCTGCGGGTGACCCGGCGCGCCAGATTGCGCAGGCTGTAGGCCACCACCGTGATGGCGAGCGATGCCAGCAAGACAGCCACCGTCAGTTGCCACGAGATCGTGAACAGGATCACCGCCAGGATCACCAGCGACAGCATCTGGCTGATGATGTCGACGATCAGCACGACGACCTGAGAAAATTCCTGGGTGTCGGTGGTGATGCGGCTGATGATGCGGCCGGTGCGAAATTGGTCGAAGAACGACATGTCGTGGCCGATCACCGCCTCGAACGCGTCCACCCGCAGGTCGGACATGACCATGCCGGTAACGCGCGCCAGCAGCCGGCGGCGCAGCCAGTTGACGCCCCAGAAGAGCAGGCCAATCAACAGTGAGATCCAGACCAAGGCCCACAGCGCAGCCGGATCGGCATCTTCTCCCAGCAGGTTGATCCCTTGGGAGACAATCAACGGCTGGATCGCGGCGATGACGGCCAGCAGCACGATGGTCACCAGCGTCCACAGCAGGCGCCGCCGGTCGCGGCCAAAATAGGTCGCCACGCGGCGCACCAACTGGCGGTCGGTGTAGGTTCGGTCGTAGGCTTCGGTGTTGAGTCCTGAGAACATGACGGTTCTGAATGATGAATGATGAATGATGAACGATGAGTCCGGATCAGGATTCATCATTCATCGTTCATCACTCATAGCTCGCAAAGATATTCCGATACGCTTCCGACTGCTCCAGCAGCTCCTCATGGCTGCCGATCGCGGCGATGCGGCCGCTCTTCAGCACCACGATCAGATCGGCCCAGCGGATCTGCGACAGACGGTGGGTGATCAGGATGGTGGTGCGGCCGCGCGCGGCCTCTTCGATGGCGCGCTGGATGCGGTCCTCGGTGGCGCTGTCGATCGCGCTGGTCGAGTCGTCCAGGATCAGCAGGCGCGGCTCGGTCAGAAAGGCGCGCGCCAGGGCGATGCGCTGGCGCTGGCCGCCCGAGAGGGTCACGCCCCGTTCGCCCACCTCGGTCTCGTAGCCGTCGCGGAAGCTGAGGATGAAGTCATGGGCCTGCGCCTTGCGGGCCGCCGCCTCGATCTCAGCCCGGCTGGCCTGCTGGCAGCCAAAGGCGATGTTGTCGGCCACGCTGCGCGAGAAGAGAAAGATATCCTGCTCGATGATGCTGATCTGGCGGCGCAGGCTGGCCATGTCCCAGTCGCGCACGTCCACGCCGTCGATCAGCACACGGCCCTGGTCCACGTCGTAGATGCGGTTGACCAGCTTGGCCACCGTGCTCTTGCCCGAGCCGGTCTGGCCGACGATAGCCACGGTCTGGCCGGGCTGGACGCGAAAGCTGACGTCGTGCAGCGTCGCCGCGCCCTCATAGCCGAAGGTGACGGCGTCGAATTCCAGCGCGCCGCGCATCGGCTGGCTGTAGCCGCCCGTGTTCTCGTCCAGCTTGGTCTCCTGGTTGAGGATCTCCAGGATGCGCTGCGCGCTGGCGATGCCGGAGGAGACCTGCGAGTAGGCGAACTGGCCGACGTTGGTGGGAAAGATGAAGAGCAGCATCAGGCCGTTGTAGGCCACCACGTCGCCGATGTTGATCGCGCCGGCCTGGTAAAGAACCAGGCTCTGGGCCAACGCGGCCGTCTGCACCAGTCCCAGCAGCAGCAGTTGGTAGAAGCGCGCCTCCACATCGCCCTGCCAGATGTAGGCCCGCCGCCAGCCATCGACCGCGCGGCGGAAGCGGCTGGTCTCGCGCGCCTCCTGGGCCGCGCCCTTGACCGTCTCCACGCCGTCGATGGCCTCGGCCAGCACAGTGTTCATCTGCCCGAACTCGGCCCGCACGGCGCGCGTGGTGGGGGCGAGCTGGCGCAGATAGATCCAGGTGCTGAGCACGTAGAGCAGCAGATAGGCCAGCGGCGCAGCCAGCAGGGTTGGATGGATGCGCGGCGCGGCCAGGATGGGGATCACCAGAAAGCTGGCCGAGCCGATCACCAGGTTTAGGCCGGGGTTGAACATCAGGTTGATCTCGCGCACGTCGTTGGTGGCGCGCGCCATCAGGTCGCCGGTGGGATGCGAGTCGTGGAAGGACATGCTCTTGCCCATCAGGCTGCCGTAGACCTCGTCGCGGCTGTCCCGTTCCAGGCGCTGGCCCAGCACCTCGCTGGAGAAGTTGCGGCCCACCTGGGTCAGCCCGCGGATGATCTGGCTGGCGGCGATCAGCAGCGCGATGACCAGCAGCGCCTGCGTGTTGCTGGGGTCAGCTTGCATGACGTTGAAGGCCTCGCCGAAAAGCACAGGAGCGACGCCGGCCAGCGCCGCGTTGGCCAATGCGCCGGCAAACACGCCGATCACCCAGATCCAGTTGCGCCGGATGTGCGACCACAGCCAGCGCAGCGGGCTGCTGCGGTCGGACATCCACGAGCGTTGCACGGAGAATTCACTGACGGACATGGCGATGATTTTACACCATAACGCCAAAAACGCACAGCAGCGGCCCGACCGGCGGCTGATCGACCAGGTGGTGTATCGCCTGTACGGGCTGACGGAGGAGGAGATCGCGGTGTTGGAGGGGAGTGGGTAGGCGGTTGTGGTTTGTGGTATAATCGGTTCAGCAGTTGAGTTAGTGACACGACCCTTTAGTCGGAGATAGGCGATGAAACTAGAGACCCTTTTGGCTGATATTCACGCATTGGAGACAGACTTGCTGAACTTCGAGCGGAAGTACGGGGTCCGTTCGGAGACGTTCTACGCGGCTTACCAAAGCGGTGAGGAACCGGAGGACGACGCGTGGGTGCTGGACTTTGGCGAATGGGCCAGCGTTTATCGCACCTGGTTGGCGTGGCAAGCTGAATACCGCAACGAAATCCAGCGGCGGCAAGAACAGGCGCCCAGCCTGGCAGGGTTGATCCGCGTAACCGCATGAACACCGCACTGCGCACCGCCGAGGACTACGAAGCCTTCCTGTATGGATTGCCGGATGAGTTCCCGGCGATCCGTGCTTCCACGCTGGTTTTCATTCGACGCGGCGGCACGTTGGCGCGCGTGGCAGGGGAGTTGCACTTCTCGCAGGGCTTTCGGCTCGTTGTGCGTGAGCGCATCCTCTCTGATCGTCTTCCTGCAGTCATCGACAGCTACGGCTACGAAGTCTGGCAGGGCGAGAACAAGCTCTACTGGTACGACTCGCAACCGCATCCCAACGAAGCGGCTCTGCAAAGCACCCATCCCCACCACAAGCACGTCCCGTCTGACGTCAAGCACAACCGTATCCCCGCTCCGGGCCTGAGCTTCACCAGGCCAAACCTGCCATTCCTGATCGAGGAGATTCAGGCGCTACTAGTTCGCTCGAAGGATAGCACAGAGCGTTAATGGCCAGGGCCTGGTTGGCGCACGCAGATCGAACGCACCAATGACAGGCAACGTCGCCAATGACAGCCCCTCCGCCTTTTCTCTTCTCCCTGCTGAACCTGCCCCTGCTGGCCGGCATGATCATGTTCATCCTGGTCAGGCGGCCGCGTCAACTGCTCACCTGGGCCTTCGCCGGCGTGATGGTGGGCTTGATCGTCTGCTACCTGGCTGATGTGGTCCTGTACCAGCCGGATATATCGGTGCAGGCCGGCCTGGCCTGGCAGTTCATTTTGAACCTGGGGGCGCACCTGACCATTCTCGCGGCGCTGGCGGTGGTTGTCCTGCTGCGCGACAAGCGCCTGGAGCACTGGGAATGGGCGATCGTCAGCTTTGTCATCGTGCGCACGGCCATCGACATTCCCTGGCTGGCGGGATTCTTGCGGCCCGAGGTCGCGCATCCCTGCGAAAATCGCACCGGACTGCCCAGGCTCACCTGCCCACCTGGCGACCAGTTAGCAATTGCTGCGGCAGCACTTTCAGGCCTCCTGGTCATCGTCCTCTACGTCAGCACCGTTTACAAAGCCGCCGAGCCCAAACGCGCCATTCTGCGCCGCTATATCATGCCCATCGTGTTGTTGATTGCCGCTATGAGCGTTGGGCTGCAGATTTTGGCGTTGGTCGGGCAGGTCAGCTTTGGCATCATCCCCGCCGGTCCTACGACATTGTTGTCTATCCTGATCGGTCTGCGCATGTTCCTGGCGTTGGAGGAAGCAGAGACCGGGGTGCGCTTTCCCGTGCTGGGCTGGCGCATCCTGGTCTGGTTTGTCCTGCTGATCAGCGCGGTGCTGGTGGACCTGACGTGGGGCTGGATTAATGTACCGGTGTGGACTCTCGTCGTCCTGGCGGCGGGCCTGGCTGGGGGCGGCGCCATGCTGGTCAACTCGTTATCGCACCGTGTTGTGCAGGATCCAGCGAGCGACGAACCCAGGACGCTGGCGCCAGCGCCGCCTGATGCCGTCGGTGCGGCGTTGGCAGCAACAGGCCCTCCGCCCGAAGCGCTGCGCCTCTACCTGTTAGGGCCCATGCGGGTGGTCCGGGCCGGCGAAGCCCTGCCCAACACGGCCGAAGTCTGGCGCTCGGCCAAGACGCGCTCGCTGCTGGCCTGGCTGGCGCTGCGCCGCGAGGCCGGCGCTACGCAGGTTGAGCTGGTCGATGCGCTCTGGCCGGTCGGGCCTGAGTTCGACGCTGAGGCCGAGCGCAGCAGCCTTTCAGCCTTGCGCAGCTATCTATCGACGTTGCGCCGGGTGCTGGATCCGGCCGGCCCGCGCGGCAGCGATCGCTTCATCAAGCATGAAGGTGAGCGCTACATCTTGCGGCCAGACGAGGTGTGGGTAGACGTAGGGCAGTTCGAGATGCTGGCCGGGGAGGCTGAAGCCCTGCTGCGGCAAGGCCACACGGCAGAGGGCCTGGCCTGCTGGCAGCAAGCCGTTGCGCTCTATGCTCCCCAAGGGCTGCTGCCCGACGAATCGTACCTGCCCGCATCCCTGCTCGAGCCGGCGCGCGAGGGCCTGCGCCAGCGCTGGCTGAGCGGGCTGCGCGCCTTGGCGCGCGCTGAGCAAGACCTAGCGCGCGCCGCCGATCTCTGGGAGACCATTCACCAGGCTGAGCCGCTGGATGAAGAAGCAACTGCCTGGCTGATCGAGCGCCATCGCAGCTCGGGCAACACCAGCAGCCTGCGCATGTTGCTGCAAAGACGCCGCGACGCTGAGGCTGAGATGGAAGCGCTCTAATCGTCTCCCCACCCTCAACCCGCTGCGGAGCGACAGCCAAAAATAGTTGCAGACTACGCTGCACTGCCTCCCAGCCACCAGTTTTCACAATCGGGCCGCCAGGTAGCAATTTCGTAGCGGCCGCATGGTACAGTGAGCGTGCTGATACCTGCAGACCGACCGGGTTGCCTCGGCGGCTCCATCCGCGGGGGACAAAGCGAGAGATGCCTCGGCCAGCTTTGGCTTGGCCGAGTTACCTCTATGCCAGGAGACCCGGGGAGTCTCCGGGTATCAGCAGGGCGCCAGCGGTTTTGGCCGCTGGCGCCTCTGAACGCACCATCGACGCATCACATCTCGGAGGGTACCATGCAACGCAGACATCTCAATCGCCTCTTCAGCCTTGTGCTGGCCGTGACGCTGCTGGCCGGCTCCGTGCTCAGCGCAGCCGCGCAAAGGCCGCAGCCGCCGGACAGCAGCCGGCCGGCTGTTCCATCGGCCAGACCAGCCCCAGAGCCAGCACAGCAAGGGCCGCAGCCGTGGCTGCAACGTCCTGCCGGTGACCAGCCGGACGCGGCAGCCAGTCCCGCCGTGCCCATCGGCCAGCCAGGCCTGAGCTTTCGCCACGTGCAGACCTTCGGCCAGACCGAGACCCCTTACCTGGCCGACGCGCAGCACCTCAACGATCCCAATGGCTTGTTCATCGATAATAACAACTCGCTCTACGTGGTCGAAGAGTCGGGGCATCGCTTGCTGCGCTACAACGCCAGCGGCGCCAACACTCTGATCGTCGGCGCGGCAGGGCAGCCCTGGCACCACGACCGGTTCCTGGCCTGGCCCAAGGGCGTGACAGCGGACGCCGCCGGCAACATCTGGGTGACCATCGGCCACGCGGTCAAGGCCTTCGACCCGGCCGGCAACCTGCTTCTGCGCTATCCCGACGATGAGCCCTGGAACTCAGGCAGCGGCAACAACCGCTTCGACCAGCCGCGCGGCATCGCCTTCGACAGCACAGGCCGGCTGTTCGTGGCTGACGACAACAACCATCGCGTGCAGGTGTTCACCGTGTCTGGCACCAGCCTGACCTACCAGGCGACCATCGGCGTGACCGGCCAACCGGGCAGCGATAACAGCCACTTCAACCATCCATCTGAGATCGCTATCGACAGCAGCAACCGGCTCTACGTGGCCGACGTGGAGAACTCCCGCGTGCAGCGCTGCACCTTCAGCGGCGCATGGACCTGTTCGACCTTCCACGGCACGGGTATGGCGGGCGGCGCAGATGACCAACTGAACTGGGCCTATGGCCTGGGCCGGGATGTTGCGGGCAACAGCATCTACATCGCCGACAGCGGCAACGGCCGCATCAAGCGCTGCACCACCACCGGCAGTTGCAGCATTCTGATCAACGGGCTGGCCTGGCCGTCAGACGTGGCCACAGACAGCGCTGGCAACGTCTACATCAACGTTTGGGACGACTTTACTGTGCGCAAGTTCAGCAGCACGGGCAGCCCTATGGGCGTCTTTGCCGGCGTCAGCGGCGTGCCTTACGTGACCGACGGCCAGCACTTGAACAGTCCTTGGGGCATCGGCGTGGGCGCGGATGGCAGCGTCTACGTGACTGAAAACCGCGGCTACCGGCTGCTCAAGCTGGATGCCAGCGGCGCGGTGCAGTGGACCGTGGGCGAAGCCGGCATCTACGGCGACGATAACGCCCACTTCGGCCAGTGGTGGACCGGACCCGAGGGCAGCATCGCCGTCGACACGGCCGGTCGCGCCTACGTGCCCGACACGCCCAACAACCGTATCCAGATCTTCAACGCCGACGGCAGCTATCACGCCACCTTTGGCGCGTGGGGCGTCGGCAACCACGAGTTCGAGGGTCCGGTTGGCATCGCCGTCAGCCCGGCCACCGGCGACATCTTCGTGGTCGACCACGGCAACCAGCGCATCCAGGTCTACACCCGCCATTGGGTCTATCGCATGACCTTAGGTGTGCTGGACGAGCAGGGCAGCGACAACCGTCACTTCAGCTGGCCGCGGGGCGTGGCCGTGGACGCCAGCGGCGCGGTCTACGTGGCTGACGTGAGCAATTACCGCGTGCAGAAGTGCCTGCTGTCAGCCAACGACTACGCTTGCACGACTTTCGCCGGCGAAACCGGGGTGTTTGGCAATGACAACGGCCACATCGTTCCTATGGATGTGGCTGTCGACGCCGCCGGCCGCGTCTACGTGGCCGATCCCTGGAACGACCGGGTGCAGGTGTTCGACGCCACTGGCGCGTATCTGGCCACCATCGGCGGCGTGTATAGCAGCAGCAGCGGCGGCCTGCGCGACGCCGTGGACGTGGCGGTGGACAAAGAGGGCAATGTCTACGTGGCTGAGAGAGACAACCACCGTGTGCAGAAGTTCAGCCCGGGCGTGCCGGGCTGGAAGCAGGTCAACGTCACCGGCTTTGGCGAGCGCTGGTCGTTCCTGGGCGGCTTGACTGCCTTCGGCGGCCGACTGTACGCGGGCGGCGCACACAACAATGCGCCCTGGATCTGGCGGCAGAACGCCGGCGGCGACTGGAGCGCGGTGGTGACCAACGGCCTGGGCGGTGAGAACTACTGGATCGATCATCTGGTCGAGTTCAACGGCCAGCTCTACGCCAGCACGGGCCACTACGCCTGCGACCCAGACTGCAACAACGGCTACACCTTGGGCGGCCAGGTCTGGCGCAGCGCCAACGGCGTCAACTGGTCGCTGGTGGCCGACGGCGGCTTTGGCGATACGGACAACCTGGAGATTTTCCGGATGGTGGTCTTCGGCGGCCAGCTCTATGCCAGCACGCTCAACACTGCAACCGGCGGCGAAATCTGGCGCAGCAGCACGGGCAATGCAGGCAGTTGGACGCGCGTCGTCATCGGGGGCCTGGGCGATGCAGGTAATCAAGGCGCTATGACCTTTCAGGAACACAACGGTGCGTTGTACGCAGGCACGTTCAATGAGCCGGCTGGCGGGCAGGTCTGGCGCAGCAGCAACGGCACAACCTGGACCCTGGTCAACGCCGGTGGCTTTGGCGACATCGACAACGCTGGGGTTGCGTCGTTGGCGTCCTTTGGTGGCTTGCTCTATGCCGGCACCACCAACTGGACCACAGGGGCCCAACTCTGGCGCTGCTCGGTCTGCAACGGCAGCGACTGGAGCCAGATGATGACCGGCGGCTTTGGCGATGGCTGGAATCGCCGCATCATGGCGCTGCCAGTGCTGCGCGGTCGCATGTATGCCCTGACCAGCAACCGATCTGGCGAGGGCACGCAGGTCTGGCGCTCGGCCAACGGTCAGCAATGGGAGCAGGATGCCCCGGCCGGCTTCGGCAACGGCAACAACACCGGCCCTAACTGGGGCAATTCGGTGGTGGTGTTCGGCAACCGACTCTTCATCGGCACGTCTACCGATGGCGTCGGCAACCAGATCTGGCAGAAGACCGTCACCGCTGACTTCAGCGCCACGCCGCTCACCGGCCGGCCGCCGCTGGCCGTCAGCTTCAGCAACGCCTCGGCCGGCGACGTCGCCAGCACGCAGTGGGACTTCGGCGACGGCCAGAGCAGCACGGCCGCCAACCCGACGCACACATACTCAGCGGCCGGCGCTTACACCGTGCGGCTGACGGTGGGCGACGGCATGGACAGCCACACGCTGACCCGACCGGCCTACGTCAACGCCTGGTATCGGACTTTCCTGCCGATCTCGGTTAAGGGCTACGATCCCTTGACCGATATCTACGACAGCTTCGACAATCCCGCCTATGACGGGACCTGGAACCCGTTATTGTGGTCATGGGAAGGCGACACTCCCTTCCACGCTGCGCAGCAGAACGGCGCCATGGTGCTCTGGAGCACGACTCCTTCACCCCAGGGTAGCGGTGCTCAACTTCAGACACGGCAACGACTGCCGCGCTCGCCACAACAAACGTGGTACATCGCAGGGCGCATGAAAATCAGCGATGATCGTCTCGGTGGTCACTCATCAGTCCAACTCAAAGTGCATGCGTTCGTGAACAACCACGGCTGGACGGCACTATGTGGTCTGAACGGGAGCCAAGGCAACCAGAACGCAGACTTTAGTTGCGGGATCCTGGTGCCAGAGGGAACAGGTTGGAGGATGGAATATCAAACGGCCAGCGTCTCGGTGCCGTATAATACCTGGCATGTCGCCCGAATAGAAATCGTCCCGACGACGGCACAACTGCGCTTCTATTTGAATGGCGCCATGATCGGCAGCCATGTGCCTAGCGATGCAGCTGCACTGGCTGTGGCAACCAGCCTGTCGGCGTCCCTTGATCTATGGAACGGCGATGCGAACACCACCTCGACCCGCTACGTAGACGACGTGCGCATTACGCCAGCGCAGTAGGTGTCGGGCCGCGGCGCCTCGTGACCTGCGCCGTATCGCTCGGCAGTTTGGTCTGATCCACCCTCTTTCCTCCAACCAGGCGGGAAGAGGGTGGATGCTTTTGCGCCCTTGTCGTCATGGCACACTCATGCTAAAATCAGCAGTAGTCACGTTAGCAACGTGACAGGCGTGCTGTCCGGCTGGTAGCCGGACCTACCAACAATGCGCGTAGGTCACGTTATCAACGTGACATGCGTGCTGTCTGGCTGATAGCCGGACCTATCAACAATGCGCGTAGGTCACGTTATCAACGTGACATGCGTGCTGTCCGGCTGGTAGCCGGACCTACGCGACGATGCGGCGTAGGTCACGTTACCAACGTGACAGGCGTGCTGTCCGGCTGGTAGCCGGACCTACGCGACGATGCGGCGTAGGTCACGTTACCAACGTGACAGGCGTGCCGTCCGGCTGGTAGCCGGACCTACCAACGATGCGCGTAGGTCACGTTATCAACGTGACGGGCGCTCTGTCCGGCTGGTAGCCGGACCTGCGCAACGATGCGGCGTAGGTCACGTTATCAACGTGACGGGCGCTCTGTCCGGCTGGTAGCCGGACCTACCAACGATGCGCGTAGGTCACGTTATCAACGTGACGGGCGCTCTGTCCGGCTGGTAGCCGGACCTACCAAGGATGTGGCGTAGGTCACGTTATCAACGTGACATGCGTTCGCAACACGTTTTCCAAGGAGGGATACCAATGACCAACATACGCCGCTATTACGTACCCGACTCGATTGTCTTCATCACCCAAGTAGTTGAGGGACGCGTTCCTGTGTTTCGAAACATCCAACACCTCGATCTTCTGCGTGAGATCATACACGAAGCGCAGCGGTTGTATCCTTTCGCGATGCTGGCTTTCGTCTTCCTTCCCGACCATTTTCACCTGTTGTTCAAGCCGATGCATGGTGTCACCAACACCCAAATCATGCACTCGATCAAGCCAAACTTCACCAAGGCGTACAAAACAACCATTGGTGTGCAAGGATCGATGAAGTTTTGGCAGAAGCGCTATTGGGATCACATCATCCGGGACGAAGATGATTTCGCCAACCATTTGCACTACATCCACTACAACCCGGTCAAGCATGGCTATGTCAATAAGCCGGAAGACTGGCAACACAGCAGCTTTCTGCAGTGGAAGACAAGAGGCGTCTATCCTGACGAGTGGGGTTGGAACCTGCCCGAATCGTTGATTGGGTTTGGCGAAGACTGTTGCGCGTAGGTCACGTTATCAACGTGACAGGCGTGCTGTCCGGCTGGTAGCCGGACCTACGCGACGATTGGCGAGGGATCATTCTGCGCCGCAGACCAGCACGCCGGCCGCGTTGCGCGTGACGCCCAGAAAGGGACCTGGATCGTAGGTGTTGCTGATGTCGGTCTCGTCGGCGTAGCTGCCCCCGGAAGTGGACTTGACGACGGAGAAGTGCAGGTGGATGCCGGTGGGGCTGGCGACGTTGCCGGACCAGTTGCCCTGGTAGCCCAGCAGCGTGCCGGCCGGCACGAATAGCTCGCGTGAGCCGGCCGGGAACTGCGGCGCGATGAAGGACTGGCTGCCGTCGGCCGAGGCCATGTGGGTGTAGTAGGTCCAGATCTGCTCGCCGGGGACGATGGCGGGGAAGTCGGGGTGGCGGATGATCACTGCGCTGCGCCAGCCTGGCTCACGTGTCAGGTAGCCGTCGTGGGCCGCGATCACCGGGGTGACGTTGACCGCTCGTTCGGGGCTGAAGATGTCGTAGCCGCTGTGGCGGTGGCCGGGGCGGAAGCTGTCGTCCCAACCGAAGCCGATGTAGCCGGCCGTGGGCAGCAGCATGGGCGCGTCGGGCTGGCAGCGCACGCCGGCCAGCACCGTCCACTCCGGGTTGGCCGCGGGGTCGGCGAACCAGGCGCTCAGGCGCAGCAGTCGCTCGGCTGCTGCGGCTAGACGTGGCCGTACGATCGCTCCACCCAGCAGCAGCGCGCCGCAGAGAATCAAGAGCAAGGCGATCATCGGCGCAATCAAACGGGAACGCGCCAGGCTACTTCTCGTCTCGTTCCTCATGTGTGCGCCACGAGCATCCCTGAGTTCTTGGTAATCCGGATCACGCCCTCGTTGGCAAGCTGCTGCTGGACGCGCTCGGCCAGCAATCTGGTTGCTTCAGTATCCCCCTGGACCCCCCACAGCTCGCTGCTGGCAGCGTAGGCGATCAGCGGCTCAGCTTCCGTGACGAGCAATGCGTCGGGGTAATCACGGCGCTCGACGCTGGAGAACCAGGGCGTCAACTGTTCGCTGCCGTTCTCCAGGCCGAAATGCAGATCCGAGCGGTTGGCGCCGCGGCCTGCACCGGCCGCTTGCAAGACCATGTCCCACAACTCGGCCATGTGACCCTGGCCGTTGGCAGCAGCGAAGAATTGGCCGCCCGGTCTGAGCACGCGACGAATCTCGGAGAACGCCCGCGGCCGGTCAGGCACGTGGTAGAGCATGTGGTTGGCCACGATGGCGTCGAAGCTGGCGTCGCCGTAAGGGATCGCCTGCGCGTCGATCACGTCGAAGTCGAACTGCGCTGCGTTCTGGTCCGACAGATTGGCGCGGGCTTGGTCGACCATCCCCGGCGAGAGGTCGGTGAGCAGCACGCGCCAGCCCGTCGGTATGCGGTCGCGATTGTGCCGCCACAGCCAGGCCGGCCCGCAGCCTAGCTCCAGGACGCGACTCTGCTCCGGCAAGTCCGCCAGTTGGTCGAACACCCAGGTGAACCAGCCGGTCTTGTTGGTGCTAAAGCGCTCGTGCAGCGAGCTGCGCGCGGTCAGGTTGGCGGCATCTTTGTATTGCAGCGTCTTCAGATGATGCTGATCTACGATAGAAGGTGTTGCTGACATTATCCTGGGGAACGAAAAACCTTGAGCGGAAAATTCTCGTTGGCTTACAACAGGGTCATGGATCAAGCCTCTTCGTTCGCAAGTATAGCCTGATCAATCTCGAATCGATGGGCAGAGACATAAGCCCACGCTTGCGCCAGGTCGCTAACCCGCAGCGTGGGATAGTTTTCAAGAATCTCAGCCTCGCTCCATCCCAGCCGGCGATAGCCCTCCAAGATCCAAATAGGAATACGCGTCCCCACGAGACATGCCTCGCCGCCGGAAACGCCTGGTGTCTTTTCGAACCTAAGCAGGCGCATCAGCCAACGATCCCATCAATGACCTCACCTGCTGCCAATCTTGTGATTTTTGAGTTGCGTGCCAAAGGTCGTAGGTCCGCTGCAGGTTCAGCCAGAACTCCGGCGCAGTGTTGGGAAAAGCGCGCGAAAAACGGAGAGCCATCTCAGGAGTGACCGACTTGCGCTCGTTGACGATGGCCGAAATCGCCTTGCGCGAAACCCCCAGGGCCTCGGCCAACTGCGTGTTCGTTACACCCAACGGCGACAGATAAAGGTTCTTCAGAATCCGGCCGGGATGCGCCGGCGGCCTATTCCTGGTGCTCATAGTCAATGATAATCCTCATAATCTAACTGATGAACGTCTCCATTCTCGAACCGGAAGGTGACTCTCCAGTTTCCGGAGACTTTCACTGCCCATCTATTTTCGGTCCTGGGCTGCAACAGATGTAATCCAGAGCCTGGAAAGTTAGCATCCTGGATTGATGTAGCTGCCTCAAGCGCATCCAGAATGTCTGCCAATCGATTGGCCTGCTTGGGTTGTATACCCTTTTTTGTTCCGTCATAAAAGAACTCTTCCAGACCTTTGTGACGGAACGACCTAATCATCGGATGCTACCTCTTTGTAGTTCTTCATAGGTTGTGTCCTCCATCCTTTGCTGTCAACAACCGAGGTTGCAGTCACAATCTGATTGTAACCCCAGGGGTGGCATTTGTCAAGATCCAAAACACGCGAATCACACCCAACATCATCCTATATCGTGAGCATTTTCCGCCGCTGGCAAGCGCACCAACACCGTCTGCACCGTCAGTCCCTCCACCGCCTCGACCTCCAGCGTCACGCCGTCGACGGCGATGCTGTCCCCTTGCGCGGCCACGCGGCCCAGGCTTGCCATCACCAGGCCGCCCACGGTGTCGGCCTCGGGGTGCGCCAGCGCCAGGTCGCAGAGTTGGTTTAGCTCATCCACCAGCAGGTCGCCGCGCACCCGCAGCAGGCTCTCGCTCAGCCGCTCCAGCGGCGCGATCTCCTGGTCGAACTCGTCCAGAATCTCGCCCACCACCTCTTCGATGATATCCTCCAGCGTCACCAGGCCAGCCGTGCCGCCGTATTCGTCTACCACGATGGCCAGTTGGCGGCGATCACGGCGAAAGCGGGTCAACATCTCATCGAGGGGCAGTGATTCGGGCACATAAGCCACGGGCCGCGCGAGCTGGCGCAGGTCGAAGGGCTGGCTGTCGCGGTTGGCCTGCTGGCGGGCCAGGGTTTTGACGTGCAGCACGCCGACGATGTCGTCCAGCCCCTTGGCGTAGACGGGATAGCGCGAGTGGCGCTCCTGACAGACGAAGCGCAACGTCTCCTGCTCGCCGGCGGTAATGGGCAGGCCCAGGACCTGCTTGCGCCGCGTCATTACCTGGCCCACCGTGCGCTGGCGCAGGTCGAAGATGTTTTCGATGAAGAGCTGCTCGGCTGGCTCCATCAACCCGACCTCCGCGCTCTCGTCCATCAGGTACTCCAGCTCTTCAGCCGAGAACAGACGGGCCTGCGCGTTGACCGGCGGAATCCCCATCAAACGTACGACGCCGTTGCCGATGCCGTTGAGCACCAGGACGACCGGCGCAAAGATCTTGCGCATGACACGCATCGGCGCATCCAGCCGCAGCACCGAGCTGTCAGCATATTGAATTGCCAGCGACTTGGGCACCATCTCGCCCAACACCACGTGCAGATAGGTCAACACGCCGAGGGCCAGGACGGTGGCAACGCTGTGCGCCAGCGGCTCGGCCAGCGGGGTGATGCGGCTGAGCGGGCCGTACAGCCACTCAGCCACCGTGTGCTCACCGTACATGCCCAGGCCGAGACTGGCAATGGTAATGCCGATCTGGGCCGTGGCCAGGTAACGGTTCTGCTGCGCCGGATTGGCCAGAATGCGCAGCACATTGCTGGCCGAGCTCGAACCGCGCTCGGCCGCCTGGGTCAGAATCGTGCGCGGCGCAGCGATAATGGCGAACTCCGCCGCCACGAACAGTCCGTTGAGCAGGATCAGAAAGCTAATGATCAGGAGGGGAACCAGATACTCGCTCATGAGGCGGTCTCCTCGCGCATGCGCTCCACCTGATCAGGCGTGGCTGGCAGGCTGACTGCGGCCACGCCCTTGCCCTCGACGCGCTCGACCCGCAGCGGCACGCCGGCCACCTCGACGATCTCGCCGACTTCGGGCACATGGGCCAGTTCGTTCAGTACCAGGCCGCCGATGGTATCGGCTTCTGCGCTGGGCAGGCGCAGATTGAGCAACTCGTTCAGGTCTTCGATCAGCCAGTCCCAGCGCACCAACACCCGGTTGCCGGGCAGGACGCGAAACAGCGGCACTTCCTGGTCGAACTCGTCCTGCACCTCGCCGAAGATCTCTTCGATCAGGTCCTCCAGTGTGACAATGCCAGCGGTGCCGCCGAACTCATCCAGGACGACCGCGACGTGGTAACGCCTGGTCTGCAACAAGGCGAAGGCCTCGTCGGCCGCCATCGATTCGGGGATGAACAGAGCCGGCGCCATCACCTGGCGCGCGTCGGCGCACTCTCGGCCGGGCTGAGCGTACAGGCACAGCAGATCCTTCAAATGCACGATGCCGACAATGTTGTCGATGCTGCCAGTGTAGAGGGGCAGGCGCGAGAAGTAGGAGCTGGCAAGCTGGCTGAACAACTGGTCGCACGGGGTGTCAACCGGCGCGGCCAGCACGCGCGTGCGGGGCACCATGATCTGCCGCACGCTGGAGCGGCGCATCCACAGGGTGTTTTCGATCAGGCGCCGCTCCTGCTTGTCCAGCACGCCGCCGGCGCCGCTCTCCTCCACCAGGATGGCGATCTCGTCAGCCGTGTGGATGTGGACGTGCTCCCGGGTTGGCTCCACCCCCAGCAGTTTGAGAATCAACTGGCCGCTGCCGTTGAACAGCCAGATCAAAGGGCGAAAGACGATCATGGACCAGCGCAGCGGGACAGCCGTCAGCAGCGCCAGCCGCTCTGGATACTGCACGGCGATGTTCTTGGGGACCAGCTCGCCGATCACCACCTGAAAGCCGGTCAGGACCAGCAGAATCACTGTGGCCGACAAGGACAGCGCAGCCACGCCCGACGAGATGCCCAAATGCTCCAGCCAGGGCGCCACCACGCTGCTCAGCGCGGCCTGGGCGTAGAAGCCCAGCACCAGGCTGGACAAGGTGATGCCTAACTGGCAGGCTGCGATGTACGTATCAAGGCGGCGCGGCTCTTCGACAATGGGCAGGATCATGCCTGCCAGGCGGTTGCCCTCTTCGGCCATCTGAGCCAGGCGCGAGCGCCGGCTGCTCAAGGTGGCAAACTCGGCAGCCACGTAGAGGGCGTTGATCAGCAGTAGCGCAGTGATGACCGCAAAAATGGCTAACAAACCGTTACTCCAGGCCGATATGAGGATGAGCTGGCTGTGTCTGTCGCCGGACGTTGGAACAGTATCCAGACACAATCGTCCTTAGTATAAGCCAACTGTTAGGCTGGCCGCAAGTATCACAGCATTGCTCTTGCTCTTGTTCTATGCTATAATCGCTCCCTGTCAACCCAAGGAAGGACAGGACTTAGGCTAAACCAGTCTCGATACGCCCCGGTGGATCTCGATACGGCGGCCTGCTCGACCAGAGTTTTGCGAAAGTCCTGAAGGAATTCTATGTCCAGCGAAATCGATTTCTCACTTTTCAAGGCCGCGTTGCGCCGCCGCTGGTGGATCATCCTGCTGTGCATGGCCTTGGCTCTGGTCGTTGCCGCAGGTATCGGCCTGGCTCAGGGCCGGCCTTACGAAGCCAGCAATACCCTGCTGGTGCAGTCGCCGCGTTACCAGTGGCGCTTTGCCAACGAGATCACCGCGATTACCGACCAGCGCCGCGATTTTCAGCGCGAGATACTGGCGATTGCGCGCAGCGATGAAATCGCCCAGGCCGCCGCCAAGACGTTGGAAGCGGCCGGGTTGGAGCCGGCCATCACACCCCAAGCGTTGACCAGCGCCGTGGCCGTGCGTGCAGGCGACGGCAATACCATCGTCGTCACCGCCACCGCTGACGACGCCGAGCGGGCCGCCGCCTACGCGCGCGCCTGGACCCAAGCGCTGATCGCCTCGGCGCGCGATGTCTACGGGGCAGCCAAGGATCTGGCTGTTTTCCAGGCAGAGCTTCAGGACCTGGAGGCAACCATGTTGCAGATGGAGACTGCGCTGGCTGAGACCCGGTCGCGCACGGGCATCTACAGCCACAGCGCGATTCCTGACGAGATCATGAAGCCCAGCATCAACTTGCAGCAGACCAATCAGGTCACCGAGATCTTAGCCGATTATCTGGTGGATCTGCAGAACATCCGCCTGCTGCGGGGCAAGTTGGCAGAAGCGACGGCCGACACCGATTTGACGCAATTGCCGTGGGAACTGTTGGCAGGGCCGGTGCTCAGCCAGCGTGAGCTGATCTCCCCAGAGATCGCACGCGCCAACCTGGACACCCCAGCCGCGCTGCTGGAGCTGCTGAGCCAAGAAGAAAACGCCTTGCAGGCCACAGCCACTGCGCTGGAAGAAGAGGCCAGCCAGCTCCGGGATACATTGGCTAGCGACTGGTACGATTTCGAGCTGATCTTCCGGGAGCGCAACCAGGCCAGAGATCTCTATCAGATAATGTTCCGCAAGGTCAATGAGCTACAGCTTCAAGAGCGCGCCGATCCCAGCCTGCTGACCGTTGTGGGCAGTCTGGACCCCATCGTAGCCCACGTGCGCGCACCTTTGTTAGGGCTGTTGGCTACCGCAGCCGTAGCCGGACTGATCGTCGGAGTTCTGATCGCTGTCTGGGTGGAGGTGTCAGGTCGCAGAAAGTCCGTATAGCCACTGCGAGCCTGCCGATCGACGATGTCCCGAATACCGCGATCTCAGGTTGAGTATTGACAAACCGCTGTTGGTTCTGGTATAGTTGAGCAGGAACGCTGCGCAGCTGGTCGCTGTCTTGGCAACGCGGGCTTACCCTCTGCCCATTTCACCGTCGCATGCATCTCTGACCAACTCAGGGGTGTCAAATCAACCAAATCAGCCTTGGCGCTTAGGAGGAAAAAACGGTTTCATGGACAACAAACCCTGGTTGAACAACTACGACAAGGGCGTGCCGGCCACATTGCAGCCCTACCTGCAACAGACCATGATCGACGTCGTGCGCGAGACAGTCAGCTTGCGCCCCAATCACATGGCCCTGTATTTCAAGGGCACCAAGATCAGCTATAGCCAGTTGGACCGATTGAGCGATCAATTCGCCAACGCGCTGATCGCGATGGGCATCAAGAAGGGCGACCGCGTCGCGCTGGTGATGCCCAACATTCCGCAATTTGTCATTGCGGAGTTCGGTGTTTGGAAAGCCGGCGCGGTGGCGGCTTGCATCAACCCCCTCTACACCGAGTATGAGATGGAGCACGCACTCAACGAGTGCGGCGCCGAAACGGTCGTAGCGATGACCACGTTCTACAACAAGATCAAGAACGTGCAGAGCAAGACCAAGGTCAAGCGTGTCATTGCCGCCGGCGTCAGGGAGTATCTTCCTTTCGTGATACGCCTGCTCTTCACCCTGGCCAAGGAGAAGAAAGAAGGCCATCGCATTGACTTGCAGCCAGGCGACTTCTGGTTCAAGGATCTGCTGAAGCAGAACAAGGGCTCCGGCCGGCCCAGCGTGACAGTGACTCCCAGCGACAACGCGATCATCCTCTTCACCGGCGGCACCACGGGTCTGTCCAAGGCTGCCGTAGGCTCGCACGAAGGACTGGTGATGTCGGGCAAGCAGATCTTCGCCTGGTTCCAGAACATCCTGCACGAGTGGGACGACGTCTTCCTGACCGCGCTGCCGCTCTTCCACGTCTTCGCCAACGCCGGCGTGCAGATGGCCGCCTTCACCGCCCGGGGCGGCATGGCGCTGGTGCCCAACCCGCGCGACATCCCCGACGTGATGAAGACCATCGAGAAGACCAAGGCCACCTTCTTCCCCTCGGTGCCCACCATGTTCAACGCCATGCTCAACCACCCCCTGGTCAAGGAGGGCAAGGTTGACCTGACCTCGATCAAGCTGTGCATCTCCGGCGCGTCGGCGCTGCTGCAAGACACCAAGGAAAGCTTCGAGAAGCTGACCGGCAGCCGCATCGTCGAGGGCTACGCCCTGACCGAGTCGATGATGGCGATCTGTTGTACGCCTATCGAAGGCAAGTACAAGGTTGGCTCCATCGGTATGCCGGTCCCCGACGTCTTCGTACGCATCGCCGATGTGGCGGATGACAGCAAAAACATGCCCTTAGGCGAAGGCAACGTGGGCGAGATCGTCATCCGGGCGCCGCAATTGATGCGCGGCTACTGGCAGCGCCCCGAGGCCACGGCCGAAATGCTCAAGGCCGGCGAGCTGTTCACCGGCGACCTGGGCTACATGGACGAGGACGGCTACATCTTCATCGTCGACCGCAAGAAGGACGTGGTCAAAGTCTCTGGCTTCCAGGTCTGGCCGCGCGAGGTGGAAGAAGTACTGGCCACCCATCCCAAGGTGATGGAAGTTGCCGTGGCTGGCATCCCCGACGCGCGCACCACCGAGGCCGTCAAGGCCTGGATCGTCCTGCAGCCTGGCGTGGCGGCCACAGCCGACGAAATCCAGAACTTCTGCAAGGAAAAGTTGACCGGCTACAAGGTGCCGCGCTACGTCGAGTTCCGTTCCGAGCTGCCCAAGAGCACCATCGGTAAAGTGCTGCGGCGTGAGCTGGTCAAAGAGGAACTGGAAAAGAGCAAGTAGACGGATCTTCTGCGCGCTGCTTCCCAAGACGCGTCCGCCGTACGGCGTGAACCGTGAAACGTGACCGAGACTGCTCTCTGGTCACGTTTTACGTTTCACGCTGCCCGCCCCTCGTTCCACGATCCTATGTTCAACCTCTACGTTCGATCCGCCATGCGCCGCCTGCTGCGCGCCGACCCTGCCCCGCCCGCGCGTAGTGCGCTCGATGTGGCCCGCGAGGTCGAACGCAACTATCCCTGGAACTTCGCCTTCAACCTGCTGGACGGCGCAACTTTCTGGCTGGGCTTGAGCTTCATGTCCAGCGCCACCATCGTGCCGCTGTTCGTCAGCAAGCTGACCAGCAGCCAGCTCGCCATTGGCTTGATCGCGGTGATCGCCAACAGCGGCTGGTTCCTGCCGCAGCTCTTCACCGCCAACACCGTCCAGCGCCTGCCGCGCCGCAAACCCGTCGTGGTCAACCTGGGCTTCTTCACCGAACGGCTGCCGCTGTGGCTGCTTCCTTTGGCTGCTCTGCTGGCAGTCGAGTCGCCAACGCTGGCTCTGGTGCTCTTCTTCCTGGGCTACGCAGGCCATGCCGTGGGCGCGGGCGTCGTGGCCACAGCCTGGCAGGACCTGGTGGCCCGTATCTTTCCAGTCGATCGCCGCGGCCGCTTTTTTGGCATCACCACCTTCGTGGGCAATGGCACAGGCGCGCTGGGCGCAACCTTCAGCGCCTGGCTGCTGGCCACGCTGGTCTTCCCCACCAACTTCGTGGCCACCTTCACGCTGGCAGCTTTCTTCATCACCCTCAGTTGGGCCTTCCTGGCCTTCGCCCGCGAGCCAGAGCAAGCGGTGACTGCTCCGCGGCAAAGCAACAGCCAGTTCTGGGCCGGACTGCCACAGATTTTGCGCAGCGATGGCAACTTTCGCCGCTTCATCCTGGCCCGTTTGCTGCTGGTGCTGGGCGGCATGGGAGCCGGTTTCCTGACGGTGGCGGCGGTATCTCGTTGGCAGGTGTCCGATGGCGTTGTCGGCCTGTACACGCTGGCGCTGTTGATCGGCCAGACCGTCGCCAATGCCGCCGCGGGCTTCTTGGCCGATCGCAAAGGCCACAAGCTGCCGCTGGAGCTGAGCTGCGCGCTGCTGACTGCCGCCTATCTGCTGGCCTGGCAGGCGCCAACCCCGGCATGGTACTACGTCGTCTTCGTCCTGCTGGGCCTGGGCACAGGCGCCGCCGTGGTTTCCGGCACCATGATCACGCTGGAGTTCTCGCCGGCTGACCTGCGCCCCACCTACACCGGCCTGATCAACACTGCGCTGGGCCTGATGGGCATGGCCAGCCCGCTGATCGGCGCCTGGCTGGCCACCCGCAGCTACGATACGCTCTTTGCCGTCAGCGCACTGTTTTGTCTGGCCGGCCTGGTCGCGCTGCACCGCTGGGTGCGCGAGCCGCGCGGGCTGGCCGGGCTGGCTTCTTGAAATCCCGAAAGACCCTGCGAATTTCGGAAACCCGCAGGGTCTGCGCAAGATCAGCAGCAACCTATGTTCGACCAACAGATCACCTTTCTTTACACCGCTGACCTCCCTGCCACGGCCCGCTTCTACGAGCAGGTGCTGGGCCTGCCGCTGGCCGTAGACCAGGGCGACTGTCGCATCTACCAGGTCAGCCAGGAGGGCCTGCTGGGCTTCTGCCAGCGCGCCAATGCCCCCCAGCAGCCGTCCGGGATCATCATCACGTTGGTGACCGAGGACGTAGACGGCTGGCACGCTCGGCTGGCCGAGCGGGGCGTCATCTTCGAGCATCCGCCCGCGCTCAACCCGAAATACAACATCTATCACTGTTTCCTGCGCGACCCCAACGGCTACCTGCTGGAGATCCAGCGCTTCGAAGCCTAGTGACAGTTGCCGGACACTTGAAGGCCTGACCTCTACATACCAGCGCCAGTGCAAGTGCCCGGCAACTAAGGCGGAGTCCATGCCCCTCCTCACAGAACTGCTCCAACGCGTCAACTATCACGAATGCGACGTCAACCAGATCGTGCGCGACGCCTGCTACCTGCGCTACATGCAGGAGGCCGCGTTCGAGGCCTCGGCCGCAGCCGGCTACTGGGACGACCGCTACCAGGCGATGCGGCGCATCTGGCTGATCCACGAGAGCGCCGTGGACTTCATCGCGCCGCTGCGCTACGGCGACCAGGTGCGCGTGCGCACGTGGGTGGCCGACTTTCGCCGCGTGCGCTCGCGACGCGCCTACGAGCTGTGGGGGAGCGGCCTGAGTGGCTACGCTCACAACAGCCCAAGCGAGGAGCGGCTGGTGGCCCGGGCCCACACCGACTGGGTCTTTCTCGACCGGGACACAGGCCGGCCGGCCGCGATTCCCGACGAGGTGATCGCCGCCTTCTTCCCTGCTGGCCAGCCAGGCGAGGCGCAGGAGCGCGAACGCTTCCCGGCCGCGCTGCCGCCAGCCAGCGGTGTCGTCACCCTGCGCCGGCCGGTGCAATGGCGCGACCTGGACAGCGTCGGCCACGTCAACAACGCGTCCTACGGCGACTACATCGAGGACGCCGCCCGCCTGGCTGCTCGCCTGTGCGGCTGGCCAGCCCGCCGCATGACGGCCGAAGGCTTGGACCTGGCCACCCGTCAACTGCGCATCGAATACCGCCAGCCGGCCCTACCGGGGGACGAATTGATCATTTCCACCTGGCTGTCAGAGTTGACCGAGGAAGGCGCTGTGCGGCACACCACCGTCGTGCGGGCGGCCGATGGGGAACTGCTGGCGCAGAGCCATGCGCGCTGGGGCTGCGTCGATATGCAGACGAGCGCGGCGATAGCCATGCCTGCTGAGTTTGTCACAGCGCTGGGCAGAGCGTGATGCTATGACTCGCTTCATCGTGCGCCGCCTGCTCCTCTTGCCCATCGCGCTGTTGGCGATCAACTTCGTCGCGTTCAGCTACGCGCTGCTGGCGCAGCGCGTGCAGCAAGCCCAGAACCCCTTCGGCAGCGGCGTGGACGCCGCCGTGCCGATCCTGTCGCTGTACCGCGTCTACCTGGGCCACGTGCTGACCGGCGATTGGGGGCAGATGCCCCTGGTGGGCGGCAGCGCCGAACCGGTGCAGACGGTCGTCGCCGCGGCGGCCGGCGCCAGCCTGACGCTGGCGGGTGTGGCCTTCCTGCTCAGTTTGGCAGTGGGCTTGCTGTTGGGGCTGGCCGCGGTGCGCGCCAACCCGCCTGGGCTGAGGCCGTGGCTGCCGCCGCTGGCCTCGCTGGGGCTGGCCTCGCCCAGCTTCTTCATCGGCGCCGTGGGCATCGCCCTGGTGCTGGCCCTCTATCTGCGCGCGGGCGAGAACGCCCGTCTCCTGCTGCCGCTGAACGGCTACGGCCTCGACCTGCACCTGCTGCTGCCGGTGCTGGCGCTGTCCATCCGCCCGACCATGCAGATCGCCCAGACCACGGCTGGCGTCCTGGTGGACGAGCTGGGCAAGCAGCACGTGGTGACGGCGCGCAGTCTGGGCATTCCCCTGCGCACCATTCGCAGCAAACATGCCCTGCGCAACGTTCTACCGGCGGTGATTCTGGTGGCGGCAGCAGCGCTGCGTCTGTTGGTGGGCGAGCTGATCCTGGTGGAATGGCTGTTTGGCTGGCCGGGGCTGGGCAAGCTGCTGGCCAGCACGCTCTTGCCGCCCACTGTGGCCTCGGCCGGCGGCCTGACCGGCGCCGCGCGTACCTTCCTGCACCCTGAGCTGGTGGCCGCGCTGCTGACCCTCTTCGGCCTGGTCTTTCTGTTAGCCGACTTAGCCAGCTCGCTGGCAGTGTACGCCGTCGATCCGCGGCTGCGCATGTCGCTAGAGGCAGGCGACCATGGCTGAGCGCGCCTGGAAAGCGCCGGTCAACTGGCCGCTGTGGATTGGGCTGGCCCTGCTGCTGCTCATCACCCTGCTGGCCTGGCTGGGCCCACAGTTCGCCCCGCACGACCCGGTCAAGCCGGTCTACATCGTCCAGCACCCGGAAACCCTGGCCTTCGTCAAGCCGCCCTTCCGGCCGGGGCAGATGCCCGGCTATCCCCTGGGCGCGGACCCTTTGGGACGGGACACCCTCAGCCAGATCCTGTGGGCCCTGCGTCCCACGCTGATCCTGGTGCTGGTGGCCGCGGCCGTGCGGCTGCTGCTAGGCCTGTCGATCGGCGTAGCGTCGGGCTGGGGCGCCGGCCGCGTCAGCCGGCTGCTGGAAGGAATCACCGCCATCGCCGTCTCCATTCCGGTGCTCCTGGTGGCGCTCTGTCTGGTGGCCGCCTTTGGTCCGCAGTGGGGCGTGTGGGCTTTCGTCCTGGGACTATGCCTCACCGGCTGGGCCGAGGCTGCGCGCGTGCTGCACGACCGGACCAGCCTGATCAAGACCCAGCCCTACATCGAGGCTGCGCATGCGCTGGGCGCCACCGGCGCGGGCGCGGTGGTGAAGCACGTGCTGCCGCACGTGCTGCCGGTGGTATGGATTCTGCTGCCGCTGGAGATCAGCACCGCGCTGCTGGTGACGGCCGGGCTGGGCTTTCTGGGCTACTTCGTCAACGCTATCTGGATTCCATTGGGGGACTGGACGGCCGTGCGCACCGCAGGCCAGCCAGAGTTGGGCCAGATGCTGGCCAGCGGCGCGGCCATCGCCCAGCGCCACCCCTGGCTGCTGCTGACGACCGGCGCGGTGGTATTTCTGCTGGTCCTAACCTTCAACGTGCTAGGCGAGGGGCTGCGCCGCCAGGCTGACCCGACGCGCGCGCGGCGGCGTCAAGGCCGGCTGGGCGCAACCGTCGAGCGCGCCAGCAGCGCCTTCAACGAGATGGCGCTGGAGCGGCTGGCGATGGGACGGGGCGGCTTGACGACGGCGCTGGGTGTGGGCGCGCTCTTGCTGCTGCTGGCCGGCAGTACGGCGGCCCTGCTGCGCGCCACAGCCATCCCGTCAGCCGCCTCGGCCATCACGACGCCCGGCGGGCATCTGTGGGCGGCTGCGCGCCATGACGCCCAAGGCGCCTACTGGGCCAACACCCAGGGGCCGCGCCAGCCGCAAGTCGCCTGGACACTGGCGGACGCGAGCGGCTGGGCCGGCGGACCAGCGGTCGCGGCCGACGGCACGCTCTACGTCACGGCCAAGGATGGCCGTTTGGTCGCCGTCAACCCGGATGGAACGGCGCTATGGAAGGCCAGGTTGCCCGGCCAGCCGTTTGGCGCGCCAGCCTTGAGCGCCGAGGGCTACATCTATGTCCTGGACGACGAGGGGGTGCTCTATGTGCTGGATTCGGAGGCCAATCTGGTCGGGGCGGTGCGGGCTGATCCCGGCGCCGCGCCGTTGTCCAGCCCGGTGGTGGACGCCAACGGCGTGGCCTATTTCGCCACCGAGCGCAGCCTCGTAGCGGTGCGGCCCACTGGCGAGCTGGCCTGGCGGGTCAACCTGCCGACCTACAGCTACGTCTCGCCGCAGCCGCTGCTTTCGCCCGACGGCCGCTACGTCTTATTCGAGGACATCGTGCTGGATGCTGCTACGGGCCGGACCCTGATCAAGTCCAGCGACGCCATCCTGGATCGTTACCTGGTGGGCGCCGATGGAAAGCTCTATCTGGCCGGGCAGGACAACTTCGCAGCGGCCGTCATCGACGGCGAGGCGGTGCAGCTTCAGCCGCAAGGGCAGATCGATCTGTTGAACCTGGCGCTGGGCCAGCGCGTCCCGGCCGCGGCCGGCGTCGCCCCCGGCGGCCGCTACTGGGTGTTCTACGGCAGCCCTTTTGATTTCGCCAAGTTGCTGTGGGCGGAGGCAGACGGCAGCACGCTGAATGTGGTGGACTATCCCTGGTCGGGCGGAACCGGCCGGCTGGTGGCGCTGGGCAGGGATGGCACGGTCTACGCCTGCGGCAGCAACGGCCGGACACAGCGCGGCGGCATCCTGGAGTGCAGCGGCTACCTGGTGGACCGGCCCTCGGCGACCTGGACACTGGCCATCGAGCCAGGCGGCGCGCTGGTAGGCGGCGCGCTGGCTGACGGACGGCTGTACGTGGTCAGCGGGAGCACGTTGTATGCGCTTGAGGACGATACACCTAAATGATTTCATTGTCAATGAAATCATTTAGGTGTATCATTTCATTATGAATGAAAACTATTGGCGAAACAGATGGTCGAGAGACCAGATTCGCGCCATGCTGCTGGAGCAGGCCCAGGGATTCTGGGAGCGTGACACGGGCATTCCACGCGATCAGTTGGCGCAGCTAACGCGCGCAGCGCCCCTGCCCCACGCGTTCTCGCCCAACAGCGGGCGCTTACTCTAAAACGTGATCTTCCTGGCGTTGCGGCGCCAAACGCAAGAGATCTTCTATTACACAACGCCTGGTGGCTTCGAAGTCGATTTCTACCTGCCTGAGCAGCGCATGCTGGTCCAGGTTGCTCAGAACCTTGATCAAAGCGGCGTTCGAGAGCGGAAAATACGCGTACTACGCGATGGCATGAGCGCTTTGGGACTCGAACGCGGGCTGATTCTGACCGAGGTCAATGCCGAGCCAATCCAACAGGATGGTATGACCATCGAAATTCGTTCGTTGGCGCAGTGGCTGTTAGGAAGCGTTTAGCAATCGAATCTTAGGTTGGCTCGGTTCGGAGACCCGCCTGGCGAGCGCGAACCTTCCAGATGGTGCATTTGGAGAACTGTGTTACAATGTGTGCTACCCGATTAGCGCAGTCTAGCTAGCAACCGACTTGAAGTTCCGGGTGAAAGACAGGAGTTGAGCATGTTTGGATTCAACAGAATCACATTCGATCCGCAGGTGATGGGTGGCAGGGCATGTATCCGCGGTATGCGCATTACGGTCTCGCTGATCGTCAACCTTGTTGCCAGTGGGATGACAGTACAGCAAATCATCGAGGATTACCCTTACTTGGAGCCACAGGATATTAGCCAGGCATTGCAGTATGCTGCCTGGCTAGCAGAAGAGGGTGTCCATGCGCTGGAATTAGTACCCGCATGAGATTTCTAGGTGACGTGGGCATTTCGCCTCGCAGTATCGAGCGCCTGCGCGACCAGGGGCATGACGCAGTGCATTTACATGCGCTTGGTCTGGAGCGACTGAGCGACTCCGAAATCCTGCGGTTGGCTATCGACGAGAATCGGATTGTGCTGACCCATGACCTGGATTTTGGCGAACTGGTGGCGGCTAGCGGATCTATACTCCCCAGTGTGGTCGTTTTTCGATTGCGCAGGATGCAGGCTGATCGGGTAAGCTACTATCTCGATCTAGTGTTGGAAAGGTACAAACAAGCCCTTCTCGACGGGGCGATTCTCAGTGTCACTGAAGGACAGATCCGGGTCAGGCGTTTGCCTGTCGATGGAACGATGTGAGCACGGCATTGGCAACTCCCGACACACCTACAAGGCAAGAGTATCTTCAAGAGAATCGGATCATCCAGGGCGACTGCATCGACGTGCTCAGCACCTTCCCAGAGCGCTCGGTGGACCTGATCTTCGCCGACCCGCCCTACAACCTGCAACTGCGCCAGGCGCTGTGGCGGCCTAACATGACGCGCGTCGACGCGGTGGACGACGACTGGGACCGCTTCGCCGGCTTCGACGCCTACGACGCCTTCACGCGCGCCTGGCTGACCGCCTGCCGTCGCGTGCTCAAGGACACGGGCACGATTTGGGTCATCGGCGCGTACCACAATATCTACCGTGTCGGCGCGCTGATGCAGGACCTGGGCTTCTGGTTCCTGAACGACGTGGCATGGATCAAGACCAACCCCATGCCCAACTTTCGCGGCGTGCGCTTCACCAACGCCCATGAGACGCTGCTCTGGGCCGCCAAAACGCAGGGCGCGCGCTACACCTTCAACCACCACGCGATGAAGGCGCTCAACGATGACTTGCAGATGCGCAGCGACTGGCATCTGCCCATCTGTTCTGGCCGCGAGCGTATCCGCACCCCCGACGGCGACAAGGCGCACTCGACCCAGAAGCCCGAGGCGCTGCTCTACCGGGTGATCCTGGCCAGCAGCCAGCCGGGCGACGTGGTGCTGGATCCCTTCTTCGGCAGCGGCACCACCGGCGCCGTGGCCAGGAAGCTGCACCGACGCTGGATCGGCATCGAGCGCGAGCCGGCCTATGTCCAGGCGGCCCAGCGGCGCATCGACGCCATCACGCCGGCCCCCTTCGACGCCGCAGTGTTCGACGTGCGCGACCAGAAACGCCTGCGGCCGCGCATCGCCTTCGGCAGCCTGCTGGAGCAGGGGCTGCTGGCGCCTGGCCAGACGATCTATTTTCGCCAGAACCTCAGCCAGCCTGCGCAGGTCAAGCCTGACGGCAACCTGCGCCTGGCCGGCGGCTTCGAGGGCTCGATCCACCAGGCTGGCAAGCATCTAATGAACGGCAGCCCCTGCAACGGCTGGGACCACTGGTATTTCGAAGCTGACGACGGAGCGCTGCATCCCGTCGACCAACTGCGCCAAGCCCTGCGCGATCGGCTGATCGAGCCTATCATAGCAGACAATCATGACTGAATTCCTGCAACTGGCCCTGGCCCTGGTCATTCTGATCTCCGCCGCCAAGCTGGGCGGCTATATTAGTCTGCGGCTGGGACAGCCCTCGGTGTTGGGCGAACTGATCGCCGGCTTGATCCTGGGGCCTTCCCTGCTGGACACGCTGCACCACACCCCCTTCACCAGCCAGCACCTGGACGAAACCATCGCCCTCATGGCAGAGATGGGCGTGCTGCTGTTGATGTTCCTGGCCGGCCTGGAGCTGCACATCCAGGACCTTGTCAAATCAGGCAAGGTTGCGGCGTTGGCCGGTACCTTGGGCGTTATCGTGCCGGTGGCGATGGGCTTTGGCCTGGGCCGCCTCTTCGCGATGGAGCCCATGCCAGCGCTTTTCATCGGCCTGGTGCTGGCCGCCACCAGCGTCAGCATTTCGGCGCAGACACTGATGGAACTGCGGGTGCTGCGCAGCCGCGTGGGCGTCGGCCTGCTGGGCGCGGCCGTCTTCGACGACGTGCTGGTGATCCTGGGGCTGTCGATCATCCTGGCCCTGACGGCCGACGGCGGCGGCGGGCTGGCCGACGTCGCGTTGGTCTTGCTGCGCATGACGTTGTTCCTGGTTGCCGCCTCGGCGGTCGGCGTGCTGGCGCTGCCGCGGCTCAGCCGCAGAGTCGACAAGCTGCCCATCAGCCAGGGCCTGGTAGCGTTTGTGCTGGTCACCCTGCTGCTCTACGCCTGGGCGGCTGAGGCGCTGGGCAGCATGGCGGCCATCACCGGCGCGTTCCTGGCCGGGCTGTTCCTCTCGCGCAGCCCGCTGCGCGACCGCATCCAGGCCAGCACATCGGTGATCGCCTACGGCTTCTTCGTGCCGATTTTTTTCATCAGCGTCGGCCTGGTGGCCGATGCCCATATGCTCGCGGGGTCGGCCATCTGGTTGGTCGTCGCCATGGTGCTCGTGGCCGTTGTCAGCAAGATCGTGGGCGCCGGGCTGGGCGCGCGGCTGGCTGGTTTCAGCAACCAGGAAGCGCTGCAACTGGGCGTCGGCATGATGTCGCGCGGCGAGGTAGGATTGATCGTCGCCACGTTGGGCGTCAGTGAGGGTTTACTGAGCGCCGAGGTCTTCGCAGGCGTGGTGGGCGTGGTGATCGTGACGACGCTGTTGACCCCCCCGGCGCTGCGCCAGTTGTTCGCCCGGCCCACCCCACCCGTGCAGAGTCCGCCGCCGGCAGCGGCTGAGGAGTAAGCCATGTCCTACCTGGTTTTGCTGGTTCTCGACGATCCCGACTTGAGCGATGCATTGCTTGACGCTTGGGAAACGGCCGGCGCGAGAGGCATCACGATCCTGGAAAGCAGCGGCATCGGCCGCGTGCGGCGGGCGTCGCTGCGCGATGACATGCCCCTGATGCCCGCCCTGCGCGACCTGCTGCGCGGCGGCGAAGAGCACCATCGCACCTTCCTGTCGGTGGTAGAGGGTGAGGCCCAGGTCGAAGCCCTGGCGCAGGCGGCGCAGCGGGTAGCCGGCGATTTCTCCCAGCCGCATACCGGGGTGTTCTGCGCCATGCCACTGTCGCATGTCTACGGCCTACAGAAGATCAAAGCGCCCGCCAAGGCCAAGCGCTGAGCGATGGAGCACTGCAACCCGTTGGCGCTGATCCCCGCCTACAACGAGGCGCAGCGCATCGCGCCGGTGATCGCGGCCACGCTCAAGCACTTGCCAGCGCTGGTGGTGGACGACGGCTCGCGCGACGACACGGCCGCGCTGGCCGAGGCTGCCGGCGCGACGGTGCTGCGCCAGATTCCCAACCAGGGCAAGGGCGCGGCGCTGCGGGCCGGCCTGCGTTGGGCGCTGGCCCACGGCCATGACTCTGTGCTGACGCTGGATGCCGACGGCCAGCACGACCCGGCCGAGATTCCGGCCTTTCTGGCGCGGCAGGCTGTAACCCACGCCGACCTGCTGATCGGTTGCCGCGACTTCAGCCAGATGCCGCTGAGCCGCCGCGCGGCCAACACCCTGGGCCGCTGGAGCTTCTCCTGGGCGCTGGGCCAGCGGGTCGAGGACAACCAGTCGGGCTATCGGCTGCTCAGCCGGCGCATGGCCGAGGCCGTGCTGGACAGCCAGGAGCACGGCTTCGAGTTCGAGGTCGAGATGATCGTCACCTGCGTGCAGCGCGGCTACGTGCTGGACGGGGTGCCCATCCGCACCATCTACGGCGACCAGGGCAGCCACATCGACCCCTGGACGCACATGCGCAACTGGGTGCGCATTGTGCGGCAGACGCGGCGGACGGTGAAGGCAGGTAGACAAGTAGACAAGTAGACAGGTAGGCAAGTAATTGGTAGATTGGTAGACAAGTAATTGGTAGATTGGTAGATTGGTAGATTGGTGAGGTGGACAGGTTCCGGCCTTGTCTTCTTGTCTGCTTGTTTACCTGTCTACCTCAACCCTGAGGAGACTACGCATGCAAGAGAGACTCACCGAGTTAAAGACGCGACTGCAGGAGGTGTATGACCTGCATGGGGCCGCGGCGCTGTTGTACTGGGACCAGGCGACCTACATGCCGCCGGGCGGGGCCGAGACGCGCGGCCAGCAACTGGCCACGCTCAGCCGGCTGGCTCAGGAAAAGTTCACCTCTCCCGCGCTGGGCCAGCTGCTGGAGGACTTGCAGCCCTACCAGGAAACGCTGCCCTACGACAACGACGAAGCCAGCCTCGTTCGCGTCACCCGCCGCGAATACGAGCGGGCGACCAAGCTGCCGCCCGCGTTCGTAGCTGAACTGTCGAGCCACGCGGCGCGCTCCTACCAGGCGTGGACCGTGGCGCGACCGGCGAATGACTTCGCCGCCATGCAGCCGCTGCTGGAAAAGACGCTGGAGCTCAGCCGCCGCGCAGCTGAGTATTTCGGCTGGCCGGCCGGCGGGCACATCGCTGACCCGCTGATCAACGAAGCCGACTACGGTATGACCGTGGCCATGCTGCGGCCGCTGTTTGCCGCGCTGCGGGAACAACTCACGCCGCTGGTGGAGGCGATCCAGGCGCAGCCGGCGCCCGACGACTCGTTCCTCTATCGCCACTATCCTGAGCAACAGCAGTGGGACTTCGGCGTCGATGTGGTCAAGCGCTTCGGCTACGACTTCCAGCGCGGCCGGCAAGACAAGACCCACCACCCGTTCATGATCAAGTTCGGGCCGGGCGACGTGCGCATCACCACCCGCTTCCGCGAGGACGACCTGGGCGACGGCCTCTTCTCGACCATGCACGAGTCGGGCCATGCCATGTACGAGCAGGGTATCAATCCAGCCTTCGGCGGCACGCCGCTGGGCGGCGGGACATCGGCCGGTGTGCATGAAAGCCAGTCGCGGCTGTGGGAGAACCTGGTCGGCCGCAGCCGGCCCTTCTGGAGCTACTACTACCCGCAGCTTCAGGCCATCTTCCCGCAGCAGTTGGGCGAAATACCGCTCGACGCCTTCTATCGCGCCATCAACAAGGTGCGGCCCAGCCTCGTCCGCGTCGACGCCGACGAGGTGACCTATAACCTGCACGTCATCATCCGCTTCGATCTGGAGTTAGCCCTGTTGGAGGGCACACTGGCCGTCAAGGACTTGCCCGAAGCTTGGCGCGCCAGCTACCGCGAGGCCCTCGGCGTAGACGTGCCCGACGACCGGGATGGCGTCTTGCAGGACATGCACTGGTACTATAGTCAGATCGGCGGCGGCTTCCAGGGCTATACGCTGGGCAATATCCTGAGCGCGGCCTTCTGGCAGGCTGCCAACGCGGCCCATCCAGAGATCGGCGAGCAGATCGCCCAGGGCCAGTTCGACACCCTGCGCGGCTGGCTACGCGAGCGCATCTACCAGCACGGCAGCAAGTTCACTGCGCCGCTGCTGGTGGAGCAGGTGACCGGCGCGCCGCTGACCATCGATCCCTACATCGCCTATCTGAAGGGCAAGTATGGCGAGCTGTACGGGCTGTAACTCGTAATGCGTAACCCTGTAACCCGGAATGTGCGCCATGCGCAGACTCTCCGGGTTACGGGTTACGTGTTACGTGTTACACTGTACCGAACCATCCCATCGACCAACGAAAGGACATCACCATGACCAGCAAACAATACACCTCGCCTCCTGAGATGCAGATCGACCCCAAGAAGCAGTATACCGCCACCATCGCCACCAACCGGGGCGATATCGTGCTCGCGCTGGATGCGCAGCAGGCGCCCAAAACGGTCAACAACTTCGTCTTCCTGGCCGGCGAGGGCTTCTACGACGGCGTCACCTTCCACCGGGTGATCCGCGACTTCATGATCCAGGGCGGCGACCCCACCGGCACCGGCAGCGGCGGCCCCGGCTACCGCTTCGAAGACGAGGTGCGCAACAATCCCCTCAAGCATGAGACGGGCGTGATCTCGATGGCCAACGCCGGCCCCAATACCAACGGCAGCCAGTTCTTCATCACGCATTCGCCGCAGCCGCACCTGAACGGCAAGCACACCGTCTTTGGCAAAGTGACCAGCGGCATGAACGTGGTCAACGCCATCCGCCAAGGCGATGTGATGACCTCGGTCACCATTGCCGAGAGCTAGGGTCCAATGTCGCGTCAACGATGATTTGAGGAGTAGGCGTCCCCAGACGCCGGGTTCGCATGTAGGCATGCGAACTCCTCAAATCATGGTTGACGCAAAATCAGGCCAGGGCCTGCTGGATCAGGCTGAGCGTGGCCGGGCCGGGCTGAGGGCCCTGGTAGCTGCCCACCACCTGGCCTTGTGGGTCGATGACCACCACCGCCGCCATCTTGCCCGTGTCCTTGGCCTTAAATGCCTTGGTTACCGCGCCGTTCCAGTCGGGCAATAGAAAGACGTAGTCGGCCGGGTCGTAGCCCTTGGGAATCTCACGCGCTGCCTGGTCGTAGGCCTGTTCCAGCATCGGCTTGACAGCGCCGTGCAACAAACGGGGCACGATGCTCAGATCGAGCACGCTGACCAGCACCACCGGCTTAGGATCAGGATAGATCGGCCGCACCGCTGTGTTGATCTCGACCATAGCCTGCACGGTCTCGCGGCCATGGAAGACCAGTCCCAGCACAGCGCCCTGGCAGCTGGCAGGGCTGATCTGGCGGCCTGACTTGATGGTGGTGAGCGAAAAATTGGGGGCCGGCCCACCGGCCGGGTAGAACGCGTAGCTGTTGCTTGCCTGATTCATGCGGTTGCTTGTGTGCTCTCGATTTCAAAGCCGGCCAGGGCTTCCAACGCCTTGACCAGCGCGTGATTGCCGTCGCCGCTCAGCCCCTTGGCCTCCAGCGTGCGGTAAAGCTGGAAGATCAGCGCGGTGCCGGGCAGGGGCACGCCCTGCTGGTCGGCCGCCTCCAGCACCAGGCGCAGATCCTTCTGCTGCAAGGCGATGGTGAAGCCGGGCCGCCAGTCGCGCGCCAGGATCTGCGGCCCGCGGTTGCTGAGCATCCAACTGCCGGCCGCGCCGCCGCTGACGGCTTCCTGCGCCTTCTGCAAGTCTACACCGCCGGCCTGAGCCAGCAGCAGGCCCTCAGCCATGGCCAGACAGTTGCCGACCACCATCACCTGGTTGACCAGCTTGACCGTTTGGCCGGCGCCGTGCGACCCAACGTGGGTGATGCGTTGGCCCATGGCTTGCAGCACCGGCATGGCCCGCTGCAGCGCCGCCGACTCGCCGCCCACCATGATGCTCAGCGTGCCGCGCGCTGCGCCCTCGCTGCCCCCGCTGACCGGGGCGTCCAGCATGGCCACGCCTCTCTCAGCCAATGCGCTGGCGATGTGGCGGGTTACGGCCGGGCTGATGGTGCTCATGTCGATCACCAGGCTGCCAGGACGTATGCCATGGATCACGCCTTGCGGACCTAGAATCACAGCCTCCACATCGGGCGTGTCGCTGACGCAGGTGATGATGATGTCGCTCCCTGCGGCCAGGTCGGCGGGCGTGGCGGCGATTGATGCGCCAGCAGCGGCCAGCGGCTCCGTTTTCGGGCGCGTCCGATTCCAAACCGTCAGGGGGAAGCCGGCGCGCAGCACGTTTGCTGCCATGCCGGCGCCCATGATACCCAATCCGATAAAGCCGATACGATCTGCCATTCTGATCTGTCCTCTGGTGATGTGACCAAGGCGCGGCGAGGCGTCGTTTTGCGCCCCGGCTGGCGCGCTCAGGGATGGTATTGTACCCAGCCAATGGCTTCCAGACAAGCGGACGGCTGAGAGTAATTGTGGTTTGTTTGACACTGCCAGCAGTCTGCTCTACAATTACCCGACTCAGCTTTGTTGCCAGAATGCTGCACCACCCTAAGGTTGACTGAGCATGCCTCCGACCAGCACGATCCTGATCGTTGACGATTTGCCCGCCATGAGCCAGTTGATAGCTTCGCTGCTAAGCGTTGATGGCTATCACCTTGAGTTTGCTTTCAGCGGACGCGAGGCTCTGGAAAAGGCGCAGGCGTTGGGCCCGGATCTGATCCTGCTCGACGTCATGATGCCCGATATGGACGGTTTCGCCGTCTGCCGGTCGCTGCGCGCCATGCCGCGCCTGGCCGCCGTGCCGATCATCATGATCACGGCCCTGGATGACCGGGCGTCGCGACTTGCGGGTCTGGAGTCTGGCGCCGATGACTTCATCAGCAAACCGTTCGATCCCACTGAACTGAGGGCGCGCGTGCGGGCCGTGGCGCGCATGGATCGCTACCGCCGGCTGCTGGCTGAGCAGGCCCGCTACGAGCGGCTGATCGAGCTATCGCCCGACGGCATTTTCATAGTGGATCGTGAGGGCCGCATTCGTCTGGCCAACCCCGCGTTGCTGCGCATGTTGGGAGCGAAGGACGATGCGCAGGTACGCGCCCTGCCCATCGAGACCTTCATTGCGCCCGGCAGTCTTGACGACTGCCGCTCTTCGCTTGATCCTGCCAGCGATAGTACAACGCAGAAGCGCCTGACTTCATGGTTCCTGCGGCGCGACGGCAGCACGTTTCCGGTGGAGATCAACGCCGGCAGCTTCGATTGGGACGGCGAGCCGATGGTTCAGGCGATCGTGCGCGATATCACCCAGCGCAAGCAGTTCGAGGAGATGCTGCACCGGCGCAATCAGGAGTTGGCCCTACTCAACCGCGCCAGCCAGCATTTCGTCGCCAGCCTGGATCTGCATCAGGTGTTGGCGGCAGTGCTGGAGGAAATCAGCGCCTTATTTGAGGCAGCCAGCGTTGCAGTCTGGCTGGAGGACACGGCGACGGGTGAATTGGTTTGCTGGCGCGCGGCTGGGCCTGGGAGCGCGCCCTTGCAGGGGTGGCGGATTGCGCCGGACAAGGGCCTGGTCGGGTGCGCCTTTTCGACCGGCGAAGTCATCGTGGTGGATGATGTCCGCACGGATCCCAGGTTTGTCCCATATGTGACGACGCCGGGCAGCCAGGAGCTGCGCAGCGCCCTCAGTGTGCCGTTTGTCGCTCAGGGCAAGCCATTTGGCGTGTTGCAGGTGACCGACAGACAGCTTGGCCGCTTCAGCCAAGGCGATGCGGGGTTGGTCGAAGCGCTTTCCGGCATTGCAGCGATTGCCACCGAGAACGCCTTGTTGTTTCGGGCTGTCAACGTGCAACGCAGCCAACTGCGCGCCCTGGCCGGCCGGCTAGCTGACATGCAAGAGCAGGAGCGTCAACAACTGGCCCGCGAGCTGCACGACCAACTCGGCCAGACGCTGACTGTAATCAACCTGAATCTCGATCTGATTGGACAGGTGCTGCCGTCCAACGCGCCACAGGCGGTGCAGCGCCAGTTGCACGACGCCAGCGATCTGGTCGGGCAGGCGATCCGCCAGGTGCGCACGGTGATGGCCGAGCTGCGTCCACCGGTCCTGGACGACTACGGCCTGCTGGCTGCCTTGCGCTGGTACGGTCAACAGTTTTGCCAGCGCACCGGCGTGGCAACTGAGGTCATTGACTGCGGCGTAACCATGCGCTGTTCATCGGCAGTCGAGACTGCCCTGTTTCGCATTGCCCAGGAGGCTTTGAACAACGTGGCCAAGCATGCAGCGGCGAGCAAGGTTGTCGTCAGCTTGCAGTGCCAGGAGGAACGGATACGCATGACTATTGCCGACAACGGACGCGGGTTTGCTGTTGGGAGAGTCAGGCAGGCCAGCGATGAGCCGCATTGGGGGTTTCTTACCATGCAGGAGCGCGCCCTGGCAGTAGGCGGTACGCTGCACGTGACCTCCCAGCCCGGCGCGGGCGCCACAGTCGTAGTCGAGGTTGCACCATGAACCATGCACCGATCCGGGTTTTGATTGCCGATGACCACGCCATGCTGCGCGATGCCTTGACGCATATGTTGTCGGCTCATGCAGACATCGAGGTCGTTGGCGGCGCCGGCAATGGCCGCGAGGCCGTGGAGATGGTGCGCCAGCTCCTCCCCGACGTCGCCGTCGTCGATATCTCCATGCCGGAATTGAACGGCATCGACGCTGCCATCGAGATTGCCGCCATTTCCCCGCAAACGCGCATCGTTATTCTCTCCATGCAAGGCACATCGGAACATCTCTACCGCTCGCTGCAAGCGGGCGCTCACGGCTATCTGCTCAAAGGCTCGGCCGGGAAGATGCTGATCGAGGCAATTCGCGCGGTCCATGCCGGTCATCGCTATTTCAGCGAAGAGATGACCCAGGTGCTGGTGGAGGATTTTGTCCAGCAGCGCGAGCGTGGGCCCTTGGCCAGCCCCTTGGAACGGTTGAGCGCGCGGGAGCGGCAGATTCTACAAATGGTCGTTGAGGGAAAATCCAGCGCCGAGGCTGCCGAGATCCTGTCCTTGTCCCCTAAGACTATCGAGACTTACCGCAGCCGGTTGATGGCCAAACTGGGCATCAAAGACCTGCCTGGCTTGGTCAAGTTCGCCGTGCAGCACGGGTTGACTCCGCTGAACTAAGCCAGCGCCCGGCGCCGCTCCTGACAATCACTTGTGGGGATTTTACGTCAATTGCGCCAAGACTCCTGACAGACAAGCGCAGCGGTTTTATGCTAAAGTGGAGGTAAGCTGGCCTTGCACCCATCGCGTGGGCCAGTGATATCCCATGATGTCAGGAAGGTTCACAACGTGGCAGCAATCAGGGTGCTCATAGTGGATCGAGCGGTCACGGGAGCAGCGTTGCGCGCAGCGCTGGACAACCAATCAGATATTGTAACGGTTGGAGCAATGCCACAGGAGCAGCTTGTCAACCTGGATTTGCCCGATCTCAGGCCCGATGTGCTGGTTCTGGAACTTCTCAGTGCTTTTGACCTGGAAGCGCTGCGCAGCATCCACCGCATGCATATCAGGCTGCGCACGGTGCTGGTATTGCCACAGACCGACTCGGTCTTATTGTATCAGGCGCTGGAAGCGGGCGCCAACGGGGTCATTTTCTGTCCCTTGGCCGGCAACACGTTGGGCGACGCTGTGCGAGCGGTGCATGCGGGCGGCACCTTCATCAGCGCGGAGGCATCGGTCGCGCTGTTGAACGATTATCTGGGTCTGCGCAACGGCGCCAAAAGAACCAGCCCACTGCGACTCTTGAGCCAGCGGGAGCGCCAGGTGTTCGACCTGGTTATGGAGGGCAAAACCAGCGCTCAGATCGCCCAACAACTGGCGATCTCGCCCAAATCTGTCGACACCTATCGAGGGCGCCTGATGTCCAAATTCGGGGTCAGCACTGTGCCCGGCCTGCGGCACTTTGCCAAAGAAAACGGGTTAGCCTAGGGCCGCTAGCCTGAGCGCGTAGTAGCCTGGCTGTCAGGCGCAGTGCAGCACCATGTGCTGCTTCGGCGCCTAATTGCGCCGAACTGACGCAAATCAAGATACAGATTGTCAAAGTCTCCTGACAGACAGATGGCGTAATCTGCCTTATACTTGGAGAGATTTCTAACCCAATGCTGTAGACGCGGGAATTATCGCATTGGTCAAACTGCCTGCTGCGTCTGCTTGACCAACAACGGTAGTTCTTGGCGCCATGCAGGTTGCCTGGCTTCCCGAAAACCAATCCATCTTCATTTGCCAATCAACCGGCGGCTCACAAGGATTAGATCTTACTTCAGGAGAAGGAGACTACGATGACAGCAACTACAGTTCGACACATTTCAGCCAAATCCTTGATTTTGGCTACTCTGGCGGCAATGGGCCTGCTGGCGGCGCTGTTGGTCAGCGCGCAGACGGCCTCGGCGCAGTATCCAAACCCGCAGTATGCAGGTCCCGGCAATTTCTGCATCGATGACGCTGGGTATCCGGGCGGAGCCAACTGCACCGCTAACGACACGCGCATCAGCAAGATCTCGCCCACCATCACTGAGGCCTGCTTGACTGCCAATGATACGGCCACGGCCGTGTTCACCACCTACCTGGTGATCGGGGCCAGCTCTCGCTACGACATGGGCATCTACATTGCGAGTGGCCAGGCGGGCACGGGCAACGCCGAGGTCGGTTCTGCCTGTTACAAGGACGTGCTACAGCCGGTCGCAGCGCTCAACGCTGCTGGCAATCCGCTCAATCCCGCAGGGACTGGCCCGTTCAAGTAACGAAGACGGGGACTTCTGTGGCGAAGCAAACCAGGGTGATCCGCTGGCTACCAGCAACCCGGGCGGCGCAATCTACAAGCTGCAGCAGGCCGTAACCATCTACTGCAACGACGCAGACAACAACGGTGTGGTCGACCCGATCAGCACCTGCTTAAGCTGGGCCAACAACGAAAATCAGTATACCTGCAACGGCGTGACGGCTCTCGTCCCTGGTCCGGGCACAACCTCCAAGTGCAATTGCCAGTTGGTTGCTCCCGAACCGCCAATCCTGCTCTACAAGGGCATCGACGGCGGCGACCTGCCGGACACTTACAGCACCTTGTTCAGCAGTAACGGCGCCCGTCACGCTATCCAGGACCCGACCGGAACCGGATCTCCCAAGACGCAAGGCGGACAGGTCGCTATCTGGCTGGGCAGCACGGTCGACTATGCTTGGGCAAATCCGACCGATGAGACGACGGCCGGCGGATTCCCAAGTCCAGACGCCCTGGGCGACGATGCCAACAACACCGACGATGAGGACGGCGTAGCCTTCCTTGCCCCCTGGTATGTCGGCGTCAACGGCGGTAAGATCCGTGTCAGCGTCAACGCCTCAGGCGCCGGAGAATGCACCGCGGGCAACGACTGCACCGTGGCTTTCTGGCTGGACTGGGACAACAGCGGCTCCTTTGACAACAATCTGTTCAGCAGCGGCGGCGAACGCTACCAGTTCACGTTGACCGGCGGCACCGGCGCCTCATACGATCTGGTGTTTAACACCCCTGCCACCTGGAACGGCGGTCAACTGGCGGCGCGCGTGCGCCTGTACGACAACTCGTCGGCCACGCCGATCTCACCTCTGGGCTTGGTCACCAACGGCGAGGTTGAAGACTATATCAATCCTTTCGGCACCTTGGGTGTTACACTCAGCAGCTTCTCGGCTGCCTGCGAGGCTCAGACGCCCACCATCAGTTGGGCAAGCGTCTCTGAGTTCGATACACAAGGGTACAACCTGTTGCGCGGGCTGTCCGCCACCGGCTGGGACACCCAGTTGAACACGGCCCTGATCCCGGCCCAGCACCCTGGCAGCGTCCAAGGTGGTTCCTATCAATGGCAAGATACGACTGCGCAGTCAGACGTGGAGTACTACTACTGGCTGCAAGACGTGTCGCTGGGCGGCGTCACCAGCCTGCATGGCCCCGTCTCGGTCACCTGTATGGCTCCGACGGCCGTTGGCCTCAGCAGCCTGGACGCTGAAGGACCTGCTGCCGGCTCGCTAACCTGGTGGGCAGTTGCCCTGAGCCTGGTAGTTCTCGTCGGCGGCCTGACTGTCTGGCAGCAGCGACTCAAGACGCGCTAGCCGAAAATCGCAGAAACATCATCGCCGGATGCCCAATGGGCATCCGGCGATTGTTTTTTAGGCATGGGCTATGACAGCACAGCTTTCGGCAATTTTCGCATGATAATTTGACAAAATCAAAGATGGGGTGTTATACTCTCGTTCACTTACTGACTGACATTGGTTGACACCGAGGCAATGATATGACCGGCTTGAGCTCCCAAGATACTTCCACACCCGCAGGGCAGATTCTTGAGTTTCTGCTGCGCAACGGCCCGGCCAGCATCAAAGAGCTGGAGCAGGCCAGTGGCGTGACGGCTACGGCCGTGCGCCAGCAACTGGCCAGCCTGACAGCCGATGGCCTGGTGACCATGTCCAAGGAGCGGCAAGGCGTCGGCCGGCCGCGCAACCTCTACCAACTGACCGAGCGCTCACACAGCCTGTTTGCCTGCTACAACGACGAGCTGGCCTTGGACCTGATCCACGAGTTGATGGAGACTGAGGGCGCCGACAAGCTGCGCTACCTGCTCAACCGGGTGGGCAGCAAGCTGGCGGTGCAGTATCGTCGCCAGATCAAGGGCCAGGCGCTGGGCGACCGGACGCGAGAACTGTCGACCGTGTTGGACCGGCGCGGCATCCGGGTCGACCTCGAACACGGCGACGATGTCATCATTTTGCGCGAGTACAACTGTCCCTACCACGAGATCGCCTCGGTACACCGCGATATCTGTGAGATGGAGCGCAGCGCGTTCTCGCAAGCCCTGGGAACTGACGTAACCCTGGGCGATTGTATCCAGGATGGCCATCATAGCTGCCATTTCGTGGTCAACACCCGACCGTTGGCTTCTGCGGGGCCGCTGCCGGCCGTCAGTCCACAGTAGCCGTATCGACCCTGATAACTGAGGGCAGCCAGCTTGAGCAAGTAGATGTCTGCCCGCTGTCGCAAAGACAAAACAACGCACCAAGGAGTTTCTGAAAGCATTATGACCAGCGAGCTAGTGATCCGAGACCTGCACGTAACCGTCAACGACGGCGAAAAAGAAGTGCTGAAGGGCGTCAATCTGACAATCCGCCAGGGCGAAGTGCATGCGCTGATGGGCCCCAACGGCTCTGGCAAGAGCACTCTCTCCTACGCGATCATGGGCCATCCCCATTACACCGTCACCGGCGGCGACATCCTGCTGGACGGCGAAAGCATCCTGGAGCTGGAGCCCAACGAGCGGGCGCGGCGCGGCCTTTTCCTGGCCTTCCAGTATCCAGTGGCTGTGCCGGGCGTCAGCATGGCCAACTTCCTGCGCACGGCGGTCAGCAACGTGCGCGGCTACACCGACCAGGCCGCGGCCAGCAACGGCGGCAGCAAGTCGGGCGTCGTCGGCTCCAACCTGATGCCGATGCGCGACTTCCGCAAAGAGCTGCTGGACAAGATGGATGAGTATAACGTCGATCGCAGCTTCGCCAAGCGCTACCTCAACGAGGGCTTCAGCGGCGGCGAAAAGAAGCGGGCCGAGATCCTGCAGATGGCCATGCTTCAGCCCAAGATCGCGATCATGGACGAGACCGACAGCGGCCTGGACATCGACGCGCTGCGCGTGGTCTCCGACGGCGTCAACAAGCTGGCCGGGCCCGGCCTGGGCATTCTGCTGATCACCCACTATCAGCGCATCCTCAACTACGTCCAGCCCGACTTCGTCCACGTTTTCTACAACGGCCGCGTGGTCATCAGCGGCGGCGCGGAGCTGGCCCATCAACTGGAGTCCCAGGGCTACCAGTGGGTCAAGGACGAGTTTGGCGAGGCCGAGTTGGTGGCGGTTTAGCAAGGAACTGGTAGATTGGTAGATTGGTAAATTGGTACGCCGGAGGCATGTTGGGTCAGTCAAAATGCAGCTTTTCTGATTGCTTTGACTACTCTGCCAATCTACCTCTCTGCCAACCCCGCCAACCCTGCCAACCGACCAATCCACCAATCTACCAATTTACCACTACCGAGTACGAACTGGAGAACAGTATGGCTACTACCAGTGACCGCGAAGCCCTTGCGGGCGTAAAAGATGAGTATCAATATGGCTTCAGCAAGCCGGAAGAGTTCGTTTTCAAATCGAAGCGGGGTCTGAGTCACGAGGTCATCGATCAGATGTGCGACATGAAGAACGAGGCCGACTGGATGCGCGAGTTCCGCCATCGGTCCCTGGACATCTTCCTGTCGAAGCCGATGCCCACCTGGGGCGCCGACCTGAGCGAGATCGACTTCGACAACATCTACTACTACCTCAGGCCCACCGAGAAGCAGGGCAAGAGCTGGGACGACATCCCGGATAGCATCAAGGACACCTTCGACCGCCTGGGCATCCCCGAGGCCGAACGCAGCTTCCTGGCCGGCGTCGGCGCACAGTACGAGTCCGAGGTGGTCTATCATTCGCTGCAAGAGCAGTGGACCAAGCTGGGCGTGATCTTCCTGGATACCGACAGCGGCCTGCGCGAGCACGAGGATGTCTTCAAGGAGTACTTTGGCTCCGTCATCCCGCCGTCAGACAACAAGTTCGCTGCCCTGAATTCGGCTGTCTGGTCGGGCGGCAGCTACGTCTACGTGCCCAAGGGCGTCCACGTGGATATCCCCTTGCAGGCGTACTTCCGCATCAACGCCCAGAACATGGGCCAGTTCGAGCGCACGCTGATCATCGTCGAAGAGGGCGCCAGCGTCCACTACGTCGAAGGCTGCACCGCGCCGATCTACGCCTCGGATTCGCTGCACAGCGCCGTGGTGGAGATCATCGTCAAGGAAGGCGGCCGCTGCCGCTACAGCACGATCCAGAACTGGTCCAACAACGTCTACAACCTGGTCACCAAGCGCGCCATCGCCGAGGCCGGCGCCACCATGGAGTGGATCGACGCGAATCTAGGTTCGAAGGTGACGATGAAGTACCCGGCGGTCTACATGATGGGACCGCGAGCCCACGGCGAGATCCTCTCCATCGCCTTCGCCGGCCACGGACAGACGCTGGACGCGGGCGGCAAGGTGGTGCATGGCGCGCCCAACACCTCCTCCAAGATCATCTCCAAGTCGATCAGCAAGAACGGCGGCCGCGCTTCCTACCGCGGCCTGCTCAAGGTAGCCAAGGGCGCAAGCGGCTCCAAGTCGACGGTAGTGTGCGATGCGCTGCTGCTGGACGACCACAGCCGCTCTGACACCTACCCCTACATCGAGATCGACGAGCAGGACGTGCAGGTGGGCCACGAGGCCAGCGTCAGCAAGGTCAATGAAGAGCAGATCTTCTACCTGATGAGCCGCGGCCTGGGCGAGGAAGAGGCGGCGACGATGATCGTCAGCGGCTTCATCGAGCCAATGGTCAAAGAGCTGCCGATGGAATACGCCGTCGAGATGAACCGCCTGATCCAGTTGCAGATGGAAGGCAGTATTGGGTAGACAAGTAGACAGGTAGACAAGGAAACAAGGGGCGGAATGGGAAGACAAGGAAGCGAGCGAAATCTGCAACCTGCCCCTTGTCTACTTGTTTACTTGTCTACCTGTTTCCTTCCCGGAGATCAAAATGACTGTAAAAACAATGACATTGCCAGAAGTTGGCTTGAACCAGGCTGGCGTCGAGGGGCTTTCGGCCCAGCGGCGCGAGCCGGAGTGGTTCCTGGACCTGCGCCGGCGCGCGTGGCGCTTTTACGAAGAGATCGCCTGGCCCACGGGCGAAGAGGAAGAGTGGCGTCGTACCCGGCTGACCGGCCTCAGTATCGACGATTTTCGTCTACCCAACGCCGCGGGGCCCGAGCGCGGCGACCGCGCCGACCTGCCCGCTTACCTGCGTGAAGAGATGGAGTCGGTTGAGTCGGCCGGCGCGCTGGTGACAGAAAACGGCGCTGTGCGCTATCATGAGCTGAGCAGCGAACTGACCGCCAAGGGTGTGCTTTTCACCGACCTGAACACGGCCATCCGCCAGCATCCGGAGCTGATTCAGCGCTACTTCATGACCAACAACGTGGCGGTGGACGCCGACAAGTTCACCGCCCTGCACGCAGCCCTGGTCACGGGCGGCGCGGTGCTCTATGTGCCGCGCAACGTCCAGATCGAGCTGCCGCTCTACGGCATCACGGCTGCCAGCGGCGGCCTGGCAGACTTCGCCCACACGCTGATCATCGCTGAGGAGAACTCGCAGGTCACCTACGTCGACGAGATGGTGAGCGACGGCGAGGGCGCAGCCTTCCACAGCGGCGTCGTCGAGATCTTCGCCCAAGCCGGCGCCGTGGTGCGTTACCTGCACAGCCAGGACTGGAACACCAATACCTGGCACTTCAGCACCCAGCAGGCTCAGATGCGCCGCGACGCTCAGATCAACTGGATGACCAGCTCGTGGGGCAGCCGGCTGAGCAAGATCAACCTGGAGATGCAACTGCTGGAGCGGGGCGGGCACGGCGAGCTGTTGGGCTTCTACTTCCCCAGCGGCCGGCAGCACCTGGACCATCACACCATGCAGAACCACATGGCCGATCACTGCACCAGCGACCTGCTGTTCAAGGGCGCGCTGCGCGGCCGCTCGCGCTCGGTTTACTCCGGCAGCATCAAGGTCTGGCCCCACGCGCAGAAAACCGACGCCTACCAGAAGAACGAGAACCTGGTGCTGGACAAACGCGCTCGCGCCGACAGCATCCCCGGCCTGGAGATCGAGGCCGACGACGTGCGCTGCACCCACGGCGCCACCGTCAGCAAGATCGAGCCAGAGTATCTCTTTTACCTGATGGCGCGCGGCCTGAGCCAGTATCAGGCCGAGCAGATGATCGTCACCGGTTTCTTCGAGGAAGTGCTCAACCGTGTGCCCGTGGAGGGCGTGCGCCGCAAGCTGGAGCAAAGCATCGCTCGCAAGATTATCGGCGGCTAGCCTGCGCTTCTGGCCAAGGCATAGCATGACCAAACACCGGCCACAGATTGCGCGGATGGCACGGATTGACCGGAAATGGTGCGTCTGTGTGTTCTGCATGATCTGTGGCCGGTGTTCTTATTCGCTTGATGAGGAGGTTCTTCCTGGCTATGAAAGGCTATACAATTCCTGATGTCCTGGTCTCTACCCAGTGGGTCGCTGACCACCTGAACGATCCCACCATCCGTATCGTTGAGTCCAACGAAGACATCCTGCTGTACGACCTGGGCCACATCCCCGGCGCCGTGCAGATCGACTGGCAAAAAGACCTGAATGACGCTGTACGCCGCGACTACCTGACCCGTCAGGATTTCGAGGTGCTGATGGCCATCAACGGCATCGGTAACGACACGACGGTGGTCTTCTACGGCGACAAGAACAATTGGTGGGCCACCTACGCGTTCTGGGTCTTCCAACTCTTCGGCCACGCCCACGCCAAGGTGATGGATGGCGGCCGCGCGAAGTGGGAGGCCGAGGGGCGGCCCATGACCAAGGTAACGCCAACCTATCCCAAGACTGCCTACCGGGCCCAGGCGCGCGCCGACTACAAGATTCGCGCCTACCGCGACCAGGTGCTGGCCCACGTGCAGGCCGGCCTGCCGCTGGTGGATGTGCGCTCGCCGGCTGAATACAGCGGCGAGCTGCTGCACATGCCCAACTACCCGCAGGAGGGCGCGCTGCGCGGCGGGCACATCCCCGGCGCGAAGAACGTGCCTTGGGCGCGGGCGGCCAACGCCGATGGGACCTTCAAGAGCGCCGACGAGCTGCGGGCCATCTACGAAGCCGAGCAGGGCCTCAAGCCCGACGATACGGTGGTGGCCTACTGCCGCATCGGCGAACGCTCCAGCCACACCTGGTTTGTGCTGACCTACCTGCTGGGCTACCCCAACGTGCGCAACTACGACGGCAGTTGGACCGAGTGGGGCAACCTGGTGGGCGTGCCGATCGAGAAGTGACGCTATTTGCCCGCTGCTGAGAGAGGCGCGATAATCGGCTGAACTGCCGCAACGAGTAACGAGTAAAACGTAACCCGGAATTGCGCGTGCGCGCTTCCGGGTTACGGGTTACTCGTTACACATGACTCGGTATGCATCGTTCAATGCAACAGAGCAGCGCCATGGACCGCCAAGAACGCATCGACCTGATCGTCGACCACTTCGAGCATCCACGCCATTTCGGCTTGTTGGAGCCGGCTGATGTCGTCCACACGGGCAACAATCCGGCCTGCGGCGACGTGGTGACGGTTTACGTGCGGGCCGCCGGCAACGGCGGGCCGGTAGCGCTGGCCTTCCAGGGCCAGGGCTGCACCATCAGCCAGGCGGCCGCGTCCATGGCCATGGAGATGCTAAATGGGTTGACCCTGGCCCAGATCGACGCCGCTACGGCGGAGCCCCTGTTGGACAGGCTTGGGCCTGACATCGCCAGCGCCCGCCAGCGCTGTGCTACCCTGGCTTTTGATACGGTCAAGCACGCCTGTCACAAGATCAACCCTTCCTAGAACGTCTGGATTAGCCCCAGACCTTCGAGGTTGCCGAAAACCTCGAAGGTCTCCTGTGAGCGCCTATTGTGAGAAGCATCGAAGCCATCCGCGCCGACTTTCCCATTCTACAGCGGGAGATCAACGGCAAGCCCCTCGCCTATCTTGACAACGCGGCGACCTCGCAGAAGCCGCTGGCGGTCCTGCAGGCCATGGACGACTATTACCACCTGCGCAACGCCAACGTCCACCGCGGCGTCCACACGCTGAGCGAGGAGGCGACGGCGCTGTATGAAACCGCGCGCGGCCGCATCGCCCGCTTCATCAACGCGCCCAGCTCCAAGCAGGTGATCTTCACCCGCAACGCCACCGAGGCCGTCAACCTGGTGGCCTATAGCTGGGGACTGGACGCGCTCAAGCCGGGCGACGAGGTGCTGATCACGCAGATGGAGCACCACGCTAACATCGTGCCCTGGCAGATCATTGCTGCGCGCACCGGCGCGACGCTGCGGTACGTGCCGCTGGATGCGCAAGGCACGCTGCGCCTGGACCTGCTGGATGAACTCCTGACCGAGCGCACCAAGCTGTTCGCCTTCGTGGCCATGTCCAACGTGCTGGGCACCATCAACCCGGCGGCGGAACTGGTGGCGCGGGCGCACAGCGTGGGCGCGCTGGCGTTGGTCGACGGCGCGCAGAGCGTGCCCCATCTGCCGGTGGACGTGCAGGCGCTCAACTGCGACTTCCTGGTCTTCTCAGGCCACAAGATGTGCGGGCCGACCGGCAGCGGCGTGCTCTACGGCCGGCGTGAGCTGCTGGAGACCATGCCCCCCTTCATGGGCGGCGGCGATATGATCCGCGAGGTTCGGCTGGAGGGCTCGCGCTGGAACACGCTGCCCTGGAAGTTCGAGGCCGGCACGCCAGCGATTGCCGAAGTGATCGGCCTGGGCGCGGCGGTGGACTACCTGACCAGCCTGGGCATGGACTTCGTGCAGCAGCGCGAGCACGAGCTGGTGAGCTATGCCATGGAGCAGCTTGGTCGCGTCGAGGGGCTGCGCATCCTGGGGCCTGGCCCTGATCAGCGCGGCGGCGCAGTGGCCTTCACCCTGGGCGAGATCCACCCGCACGACACCGCGGCCATCCTGGACGCCGAAGGCATCGCCATCCGCGCCGGTCATCACTGCGCCCAGCCGATCCACGACTTCTACGGCATCCCGGCCAGCGCCCGCGCCAGCTTCTACTTCTACAACACCTTCGACGAGATCGACCGGCTGGTCATGGCGCTGGACAAAGTGCATTCGGTGTTGGGAATGTAGGAGAACTATGGACGCACTCTACCGCGAGGCTATCCTCGACCACTACAAATATCCGCGCCACAAGGGTCATCTGGACAACCCCGACATCAGCCACTTCGACCACAACCCCTTTTGCGGCGACGAGATCACGCTGGAGCTGAAGATCGAGGATGGCGTGGTGGTGGACGCGGCCTTCGACGGCCGCGGCTGCGCCATCAGCCAGGCCTCGGCCTCCATGATGACCGAGGAGATCGTCGGCAAGTCGCTGGACGAGCTGAAAAGCTGGACCAAGGACGATATCCTGGACCTGCTGGGCATCGAGATCGGCCCGGTGCGTTTGAAATGCGCGCTGCTGCCGTTGAAGGCGCTCAAGGCGGGCGTGTGGGGCGTTGAGGACAGTGATGCGTAATCCGTAACCCAGAGCGTGTATGCGGAGTGCATTCCGGGTTCCGAGTTACGTGTTACGTGTTACGTGCTACATGCTACGGACGATAAACTCATTTCGGAAAGGCATTGCAAAACAACCATGTCGCGTTTAGTCAAAGTTGCTGAAACCACGGACATTGCGGCCGGGGGCAAGATGGTGGTCGAGATCGACGGCATCGAGATTGCCGTCTTCAACGTCGACAACGAGCAGTACTATGCCGTCGAGGACATCTGCAGCCACGATGGCGGCCCATTGGGCGAAGGCGAGCTGATCGACGCCTATCAAATCGAGTGCCCGCGCCACGGCGGCCGCTTCGACATCCGCACCGGCAAGGCGCTGGTTATGCCGGCCTTCGAGCCGATCGAGGCCTTCCCGGTGACGGTGCAGGGCAGTGCGATCTTCTTGACAGTGGATTGGTAAAGACAGGAGAACACTATGGCAATCACAGATAACGACGTACGCGAGCGCATTCGAGCCAGCGTGATCGACCCGGAAATCGGCCTGAACATCGTCGACCTGGGCCTGATCTACGGCGTCGATGTAGACGAGGACACCATCGACATCGACATGACGCTGACCAGCCCTGGCTGCCCGGCCGGCCCGCAGATCATCTACGACGTCAAGCAGACCGTCAAGCGCGCCTTCCCCGAGGCCAACCAGATCAGCGTCAACATCGTTTGGCAGCCCTTCTGGTCGCCGGAGATGATGAGCGAGTGGGCCAAGGAAGAGCTGGGTATCTTCTAGCGGCGCAGGGCAGAGGAACTGAGAGGAACTGAGAGGAACTTGGTCGATATGAGAGAAAAGGGCGTCCCCGTTGCTTGGCGAATAGGCGGGGGCGCCTTTTTGTTGAACCTGGAACGGATTGCGAGAGTCGTGCGTGAAGCGGCCTAACCTGGGCATGGCGCTGGCGCTGTACGGACTGAGCCTGCTGGTCTTCGGCCTGCTGGCCGGGCCGCGGCTGGCTATGCGACCGCCCAATGAGTTCGTAGCGCAGGCCGAGGCCTGGCTGGCCGGCCGGCTGGACATCGCACCCCAGCTTGCTCCGTACCTGGATTTGGCTGAATTCGGCGGGCGCTACTTTGTCCCCTATCCGCCGGCCGCCGCGGCGCTGTACGCTCCTGTGGTGGCCATTTTTGGCCGCGGCGTTTACCACGGAGTACTGCACCTGCTGCTGGCCGCCGCTATTTTGCCCCTCTTCTATCTGACGCTGACGCGCTACCTGGTGGAGACCGGCCACAGCCAGCGCGAGCGGGTCTGGCTGGCGGGCCTGTTAGTCTTCGGCACGCCAGTTGCAGCCCTCAGCGCGTCCAGCAATGTCTACTACACCGGCCAGATCGTCGCCGTGCTCTTCACCTGCCTCTACCTCGTCGCTGCCTATCGTGGGCGCCATCCGGGCTGGGCAGGGCTGGCTTTGGGCGCCGCCTTCATGGCACGCGGGGCCACACTGCTGGGCTTTCCGCTCATTCTGGCCGAGGTCTGGCGCACGGAACGAGGTTTGACTGCCGGCACGCGGCGGGCGCTGTTGCGCTTCAGCCTGGCCCTGGGCGCCGTGCTGTTGCTGGCAGCCTGGTATAACTGGGCGCGCTTCGGCCAGCCGGCCGAGTTCGGCTACCCATACCTGGACTGGCGCGCCGATCCGACCTTCGCACGCTGGGGCTTGTTCGACGTGGTCTACCTGGAGCGCAACCTGCACGCCCTGCTCCTCAGCCTGCCGGTGCTGCTGCCGATCGTCCCCTTTGTCGCCTTCAACCCCGAAGGCATGAGCCTGCTGCTGACCACGCCGGCGCTGCTGTTGCTGCCCACGCTGCGCGGCTGGACGCTCAGCGCCAAGGCCGCGCTGCTGTCGGCCGGGCTGATCCTGCTGCCAGCGCTGTTCTACGCCAACACCGGCTTCGTCCAGTACGGCTACCGCTACGCCGCCGATTTCCTGCCCTATCTGATCCTGGCCATGGCCCTGGCCGGGCTGCGGGTGCGCACGTGGCCGGTCAAAGGGCTGATCCTGTTCGGCATGGCCGTCAGCCTGTGGGGCGCGTGGCTGGCCGGCTGGCATCCCTTCGACGCCGAGCTGGCCCGGCTGATCGATGCGCATACGTTGCTGCGCTATCGCTAACAGGCCCGATGCCAGATCGGAAAATTTCGCCCAGATATGACCCCTGTCATGTCTCTGCACTCTGTTCTGTGAGTAACTATCCAGGTGGCGGGCACTTGCGATCGATTTGTGGGCCTGAGTCGGCGTTGCGGGCATCCGTGCAAGCGCAGATTCAAGTGCCCGGCACCTATGGCTGAATAGTTACTTCTGTGATACGATAGGCGGGACATCTATCACCAGGAGGTTGCGCATGTCCAACTCCGCGCCCCACTCATCACTTATCTCCTTCTTCAACCCCAGCGGCGTGGCCGTCATCGGCGCGTCAGCCGACCCGCGCAAGCTCAGCCACGGCGTGCTGCGCAACTGTCTCACCTACGGCTTCACGGGCGCAGTCTATCCGGTCAACCCGCGCGCGCACGAGATCCTGGGCCTGCCCTGCTATCCCGACATCGAGGCCGTGCCTGACCCCGTAGAGCTGGCCGTGCTGATGACGCCGGCCGCAGCCTGTCCGGGCGTATTGGAAGCGTGCGGCCGGCGCGGCCTCAAGGCGGCCATCATCATCTCCGGCGGCTTTCGCGAGGTGGGCGCAGAGGGGCTGGCGCTGGAGCAAGCGCTGCTGCACATTGCAGGCCAGTACAACATGCGCCTGATCGGCCCCAACTGCGTCGGCACGTTGGACGCGCACAGCGGCCTCAACACCACCTTCATCCGCACCATGCCCCGGCCCGGCCCCATCGCCTTCGTCAGCCAGTCGGGCGCGATCTGCGGCGGCATCCTGGAATGGACGGCCGGCAAGGGCATCGGCTTCAGCCGCTTCGCCACCTTGGGCAACGCCGCCGACGTCAGCGAGACCGACCTGCTGCTCGACCTGGCCGACGACCCCAACACGCGGGTGATCGTGGCCTACATCGAGGCCATCCGCGACGGCCGGCGCTTCATCGACGCGGCGCGGCAGATTACCCCCCACAAGCCGGTCCTGGTGATCAAGGCTGGCCGCACGGTGGCCGGCACGCGCGCCGTCTCTTCACACACCGGCAGCCTGGCCGGCGAGATGGCGGCCTACGACGCGGCCTTCCAGCAGGCCGGCGTGCTGCGCGTGGACACCGTCGAGGACCTGTTCGACCACGCGCTGGCGCTGGCCTACGGGCCGCTGCCGAGGGGGCCGCGGGTGGCGGTGGTGACCAACGCGGGCGGGCCGGCCAGCCTGGCGGCCGATGTCATCGAGCAAGTGGGGCTGCTCATGCCGCCGACGCCCGCATCTGTGCAGGCGGTGTTGGCCGGCTTCACCCATCCTGAGGCGCAACTGGCCAACCCGGTGGACATGCTGGGCGGGGCCGAGCCGGCGCAGTACGAGCAGGCCGTGGCCGCCTTGCTGGCCAGCGACGCCTTCGACGCCGTGCTGCCGATCCTGGTGCCGCAAGCGCTGGTCGATCCGGTGGCCGTGGCCGAGGCCATCGCGCGGGCGGCGGGATCTGAAAGAAACAAGCCCGTCGTCGCCTGTTTCATGGGCGACGAGGTAGTGCGCCAGCCCATGGCCGTGCTGCACCAGCACCAAATTGCCAGCTACATCTTTCCGGAGCAGGCCGCGCGGGCGCTGGGTGCGCTGTGGCGCTATGCAGAGGTACGAGGTAGATTGGGAAATTGGGAAACTGGGAAATTGGTAGCCGACTCCGCTCACCGCTCACCGCTCACCGCTCGCCTATCCTCAGAACCGGCGAGCCAGGGTCACCGTTCACCGATCACCCTTCCCCCTGGTCCCGCTCAGCTTGGCGAGGCCGAGGCGCGGCCGATCCTGGCGGCCTACGGCATTGCCCAGCCGCGGGCAGAGCTGGCGCGGTCAGCCGATGAGGCCGGCCGGCTGGCGGTGGAAATCGGCTTTCCCGTGGCGTTGAAGATCGTCTCGCCTGACATCTTCCACAAATCGGAGGTGGGCGGCATCGCGCTCAAGCTGGCGGACCAGGCGGCGGTGCAGGCCGCGTACACGGCCATGCTGGCGCGCGTCCAAGAGCGGCAGTCCGACGCTCGCATCGAAGGCGTGTTGGTAACGCAGATGGCGCTGCCCGGCCATGAGCTGATCGTGGGGATGCGCCGCGACCCGCAGTTCGGCCCGCTGCTGATGTTTGGGTTGGGCGGCATCTACGTCGAGCTGCTCAAGGACGTGGCCTTCCGCGTCGCGCCCTTCAGCCGGGCCGAGACGCTGGCCATGATCGGCGAGACGCACGCCGGCAAGCTGTTGGCGGGTCTGCGCGGCCAGGCGCCGGCCGACATCGATGCCGTGGCTGAGGTCATCGAGCGCGTGGCCTGCCTGGCCCTCGATCACCCTGAAGTTCAAGAAATCGACGTCAATCCATTGCTCGCCTATCCGGCCAGCCAGGGTGCGCTGGCCGTGGACGTGCGTATGGTGCTGGGGTAGACGGGCGCTGGGTTGAGTTTTTTGGGCTGTGGCGCTATAATGACGACATCATGGTCACGATTGAACAGATCGAGGCTGCCCTGCGCCGGCCGCTGCCTGGCTTGGCCGCCATGGTGCGCATGGCGCCCAACCCGCGGCCGCTGTACCCGCCCACGCCCGATCACCGGCCGCGCGAAGGGGCCGTGTTGGTGCTGCTCTACCCCGGCGGCGTAGACGGTGAGCTGTATCTGGCGCTGACCCGCCGCACCGACACCGTGGGCAGCCACCGCGGCCAGATCAGCTTTCCGGGCGGCAGCATCGATCCCGACGACATATCCACGGCGCACGCGGCGTTGCGCGAGGCCTGCGAGGAGATCGGCGTCTGCGAGACCGACCTGCGCCTGCTGGGCGACCTGACGCCGCTCTACATTCCCCCCAGCGATTTCCGCATCTACCCCCACGTGGCCCATCTGCCCCGCCGGCCGGAGTTTCGCCTCCAACCCCACGAGGTGGCTGAGCTGCTGGAGGTCCCCATCAGCCATTTTCTGGACGAGAGCAACTGCGCGCAGGAGGAATGGTTCGTCAGCGGCGCAACGCGGCAGATCCCCTATTATCTGGTCGCCGGCCACAAAGTCTGGGGCGCGACAGCGATGGTGCTGGCGGAGCTGGCGGCGGTGGTGGCCGGCATCGGCTAGGCGAGGGTATATTCTCGGTCTTTGTGTGCGAGAACCCAAAAACGCCCCGTTGACCACATGCTGGGGACGGCTGTTACGCGGCCATGCGCAGCTCGTAATAGGGCGAGGGCAGCCTGGGATAGACCCGGAAGACGTGCTGATAGACCACGTCGGCGCGCGCCTGCACATCACGCTCGCTGTAGCGGCCGACCGGCAGGCCGGTGCTGTCGTTCCACAGGAAATCGAGGATGGCCTGGCGCACGGCGTCGCGCGTGGCCTCCTTGTCCTGCCACTGCTCGACGCGCAGCTTGTCGGCCTTGAGCGTCGCCAGCAAGTCGCCCGCCACCCTCTTAATGCGCTCGATCTCCTGCGGCGCCAGCTCAGGCTTCTTGAGCAGGTCGAACACGGCTAGCGTTTCCTCGGTCAATCCCTCGCGTGCGGCGCGCGTCTCCTCCTCGTCCATGGCTTGCACGAAGCGCAGCAATTCCTCAAAGGTCTGCTCGATGGTCAGGCGGTCCTTCTCGCGGTTGTAGTCGGCCACGATCTCCTCGTAGCGCCGCTGCAAGTCAGCTCGCAGGGGGTTCTGCGCCAGCAGGCGCTGGAGGCGGCGCTCGATGGCAGTCTTGAGATTCTGCACAGTGGTGCGTTGGGCGGGGCTGCGTTCGAACTCCCGTCGCAGGCGCTCGAAATCGATCTGGCTGATGTCGTACGGCGCCCGGTCAGCGGCTGTCGGGCTGCGCCACACCGCGATGGCCTGGTCGACGATCTCGTGCAATTCCTGCGTGATGGCGCTGATGTCGGCCTGCGCGCGGTCGGCTTGCAGGCTCTGGTAGACGATGTCGATGGCGCTCTTGTCGCGCCGGTGGGCGTTGACGCCGGCCAGGGTCAGACAAGCCTTGAACTTGCTGAACACCGCCCGGCACATGACCTCGAAGCGCTTGCGCGTCGCGTCGTTCTGGTTGGCCGCTTCCTTGGCCGCCAGGATGGCCGCGTTGCGGGCGAAGCCTGCCTGGCTGATGATGGCATCCAGCGACGCTCCCCGTTCGGCCAAAAACGCCTGCACCAGCGCGACGGCCTCAGCCAGATCGGCCAGCAGCTCCTGCTCAGGGCGGGCCGGGTCGATCTCGCCGCCGTCGCCGTCGCGGCCGCCATCCCCTGCGCCGGCAAAGGTGGCCAGGGCCTGGCGCAGGTTCTTGAGGATGCCGCAGTAGTCCACGAGGAGGCCGTTGTTCTTGCCCTCGTTGACCCGGTTGGCGCGCGCGATGGCCTGCATCAGGGTGTGGGCCTTGAGTGGCTTGTCCAGGTAGAGCGTCGCCAGGCTGGGCACGTCGAAGCCGGTCAGCCACATGGCGCAGACGATGGCGATGCGGAAGGGGTGCTGCTCGGCCTTGAAGGCATCGTCCAGGGCCAGGCGCTGCATGGCGCGGTACTGGGGCTGCTGGCGCATGGCCTCCGGCAGGTCCATGCCCTCCTTGAGGAGGCGGCGATGGGGCGTGATGTCCAATCCCCACTGCTGGAATCTAGCCACCTCGCCCTGCTCCTCGCTGATCACCACAGCCATGCGGGTCGCGCGCATCCATTCGATCTGGCGACGGCGATATTGCTCGTCCTGCTCGTCGGTCGCCGCGGGCGCTGCTCGCTCCAGCGCCTTGATGCGCTGATCCCAGTAGAACCCGACCAGCTTGTGCATGCGCACGCAGGTCACCTTGTCGATGCAGACCAGCATCGCCTTGCCGGTCTCCCAAGAGGTTGAATAGTGCTCGACGAAGTCCTGGGCGATCTGATCCAGCCGCTTACCGGCGGTGATGACGTGATAGTCCCGCTCCAGCTCGCGCTCCAGCCGCTGGGCGACGTCGATGTCGAATCCCCTCATCCCCGGCCCTTCTCCCGTGGGGAGAAGGGAGTTTTCCATCTCCTCCAGCTTCTCGGCGATGCGCTCGTTCAGGTCGTCGGTAACCACGCCCAGCTTGTCGCCGCGCGCGTCGTAGTAAAGGGGCACAGTGGCCTTGTCCGCCACCGCGCGCTGGAAGTCGTAGGTGGAAACGTAGTCGCCGAAGACGCGGCGGGTGATCTCGTCATTCTTGAAGAGGGGCGTGCCGGTGAAGCCGATCGAGCTGGCGTTGGGCAGCGCGTTGCGCAGGTTCAGCGCCAGGCTGCCGTACTGGCTGCGGTGGGCCTCGTCGCTGATGACAATGATGTCCTCCCGCTCGCTGTAGGGCTGATCCGGCTCCACGTCGCGGTTGAACTTCTGGATCAGCGAGAAGATGTACGCCTTGTGCAGGGTCAGCAGTTGGTTCAGATGCTGGCCGCCGGCCGCCCGGCAGGGATCGCGGTCGTTGTCCACCACGCCGCAGCCGGCAAAGGTTTTGTAGATCTGCGTGTCCAGGTCCTCCCGGTCGGTGAGCACCAGGAAGGTAAAGTTGCCGCCCAGCTTGCGATGCACCTTGCGCGTGAAGAAGACCATGGAGTAGCTCTTGCCCGCGCCTTGGGTGTGCCAGAAGACGCCCAGCTTGCCCTGGCGCTGGCGGCGCTCCTCCACAGCCCGGATGGCGCGGTTGACGCCCAGGAACTGGTGGTTGCGGGCCAGTATCTTCCTCGGCTCGCCGGCCGAGTCGTCGAAGAGGATGAAGTTCTCCACCAGGTCCAGGAAGTTGGCCGGCTGGCAGATGCCCTTGAGCAGGGTTTCCATGTCCACCACGCCCGGCTCGTCCTCGTCCAGCCGCTTCCACTCGTGGAAGTGCTCGAAGCGACTGGTCAGCGAGCCGAGCTTGGCGTCCACGCCGTTGGCCAGCACCACCACCGCGTTGTGGTGGAACAGGTGGGGCACGGTATCCAGGTAGTCCTTGAAGTTGCGTTCGTAGGCGGCGCGGATGTCCCGGCTGACGTTCTTCAGCTCCATGAAGAGCAGGGGCAGGCCGTTGACGAAGCCCACGATGTCGGCCCGCCGCCGGTAGAGGTCGCCCCGCACCCACAGCTCGCGCACGCAGAGGAAGTCGTTGGCGGCCGGGTCGGCGAAGTCGATCACCCGCAGCCGGCGCCGCTCCAGCTCGCCCCTGGCGTTGCGGAAACTGACCGGCACGCCATCGCGGATCAGGGTATACTTCTCGCGGTTCGTTGCCAGCAGCGACTGGGTGGCTGTCACGCTGACGAGCTGGCGCACGGCGTCGTCGTAGGCCGCGGCGGGCAGGTCCGGGTTGAGCGCGGCCAGCGCGGCGCGCAGCGGCCGCGTCAGCACCACCTCCCGGTCCGACGCCCGGCCCAGCAGGCTGTCCGGCCCGAAGTCCTCGCGGTTGTAGGCGTAGACCGAGCGCCAGCCGAGCTGCTGTTCCAGGTAGTCGGCGGTGGTCTGTTGGACGAGGGTGTCTTCGGTGAATCGATCAGCCTTCATCGGTCATTTCTCATATGTTGCGCACTTGTAAACGTCTGCCTAACGAACAGCTAATTGACAATTCACGAAAACTCAACAGGATTTGTTAGATAGAATTTTCAGCGAGAATCGGGATTCTAGGCTTTACTTGTCTTTGACAATCACTACATATAGTATCAGATAACTTATTGAATACAATATATAGAAATCGAAACAAGCAATGCATCAGCAATGTATCGCGCTACGGAAGTCAACAATCTCATTTAAGTAACAGTGTTAGCATTTTTGCATTGAATTCAGTGCTTTTTGTTCGATAGAACATCATGTCGGCCAGTACCGACGCCAGCGTTTATCTCCTCGAAACACTACTAGGCCTTCCTTTGTCAGAATGGCGAGCTGCCTGCGAATTTGTTGCATAGGGATCTCATCTCCAATGCGCTCACGCATCTTACTTGTGGAAGAACCTGGATGTCTTCGCAAATCCTCCAAAATCAGGGCACGGAGTCGATGAGTCTCAATACGAGCAAGGGTTGTCTTACTTGGAAAGTTCATCCTGTCCAGTAGATCGGGATCGACAAAATAGCGGGTCCCGCTTGTTTTTCCAACCTGCTTAACAATTCTCCATTCCAGAAGCCTCTCGATCCAGAAATTCACAGACGATGTGTCCTGCAACTCCAGGAGATTGGCTAGCTCTCGCATCGTCAGAGCATCGTATTGAACCAGAATTCCCAGCGCTATTCGTTCACGTTGCGTTAGGTGGTACGCAGCGTCCGCCTTGGACAGGAAATCAATCACCACGGGCTTGATTACGCGCCGGTAAACGACCACTTCGACCCGATCACTTCCCTCACGAACTTCTGGCAGCTTTCGTCCCTGCGAAGTCAAGACCTCGTAAAGCAGATCATACCCGCTGCCCTCACGCTCCATCAGCCCCAGATCGTGAAACACGCGCGCCATCTCATCGTTTCGCCGCACCGATTGGTGCAGGATGGTCTGAGGAGTGACACCCAAAGGTAGTAATCCTGGATTGACGACCTGCAATCGATCCGGGTAAAGATTCAGATAGATGTCGCCCCGTTGGGTGTATGGTCGATGCACCAACGCGTTGACGAGTAGTTCCCGTACCACCCGCTGGTCATAGGCCGGCAGGTATTGTCGAAACAGGCCGTCCGGCAGTTCATAGGTCTCGCGGAAATCCGGAACCTCCCGCCACACTGCCTCCACCAGTTCCATCGGCGTCAGAGAGTGATCATCCCAGGAGAGTTTGCTGACCTTGCGATCATCCTGATCGTACTTGATGAACTGAATCACCGGCGCTGCGCCCAGTTGAACACGATCCTGCCTGCGTCCGACACAGAGAATGCCCAGGTTGGTCAGGTGGCGATCGATGGCCAGGTAGTAGTGATCCAGCAATTCCGCGTCGCCCTTCTCCTTGACCGACGCCTTGACCCGGCTGGATGCCCGAATAGCCGCAGTGAACGCCGCAAGCTTGGCCGGATCCGTCTGGCCGCGCGGCACGCTGAGAGTCGTCAGCGTCTCCCAGGGCTGAGCGTTGCGCTCGTTGAGCAGGCGTTGAACTTGTTCGCCCACGAGGGGTTTGGACTCGTCCGCAATGCGAAAGTAGTAGCGGCCATCGGTGGTAGATGCAGGGGCATGAGAGCGAGAAACAGTCACCCGCAGAAATTCGCCGCCGGTTTCAGCGGACAATTCTCGCTGCACCGCGCAGGTGACATTCACAGTCAGCTCGCCGATCCGGCGGCGCACACGTTCGATCAGTTCGTCCGCAATACGCTGACCCGCCGGCGGCGCCCATGCATCATCCTCGATACCGATCAACAACCCGCCGCCCTGCGCATTGGCAAAGGCCACACAGTCTTTGGCGACTTCGTCCCAGTTGGCGGAACGTCCTTCGACGAAGCGTAGCGACTTGCGGTCCCAATCCTGACCTTCAATGCTCATGCTGTTATTCTCCATCGTTACAGGCGTAGACCGAGCGCCAGCCGAGCTGCTGTTCGAGGTAGTCGGCGGTGGTCTGTTGGACGAGGGTGTCTTCGGTGAAACTCATTCCGTCTCTATCCCGTTGCCCATCTGTTTCTCAAAGGCCTGACGCAACAAACCCATGACATAGGGTATGTCCTCCGGTTGATTCAGGCCGACCTCCACGTCGCCATTTCCCCAGCGGCCCAGATTGGTCACATCTTTGGCCATCTCCCTGGGGTCGTTCAACTCGTGAAAGTGCATGTTGAGAGAGAGGCGGAGGCGACTCTTCTGTGGCACGATGTCCACGAAGTTGGTCTCAGCTTTGTAGGCGATGTAGAGCTTGAGAATCTCCTCGGAAACGCAAGGGTCCAGCGCCAGGATCTCCTTGCGGAGTTGCTCAAACAGGGCCTGCATGGTCCCGCCTTCAGCCACATGTGGATGGTCGGAGATGCTATAGCCAACAGACTTTTCGGCCTTTGACTGGTAGGTCTCGAGCACGGCGTCCGATAGGGCGGGCGCTGCCCATACCTTGACGGCCTTTTCGGCAAGATGCTTCGCCCGTGCCTGAATGGCAGCTTCGTTCCACGCGTCCAGTGCACCAAGTCCTTGATTGAGCCGCAGTGGGCTCTCTTTGAACCCGCCCGGCATATCTCGTTTTTCCTGGAACGGTCGATCGCTGTACTCGGCATTGTAGCCCGTCAATGTGAGATTCCCCAGTGTGTGCAGCCAGGTTTCTTGTATACGTCGCCACTCTGGACCGAGCGACTGACGCCATGCGACGGAAAGGTTCTCGTTCTGGGGAAGAATGTGTTCGATGGTGTATTCACCCACCGACACTCGCTCCTTCCGGTCAAAATTCTCCAGGCGTCGCAGCCAATAGCTACGACGGGGAAAATTGTAGAGATCACGAATGGACAACTCGCGCTTGAACTCCTCATCGTTGGGGAAACGGCGATAGGACGGCAATGTGAGGAAATGCGCCTGGATACTCTCAATGTAGCGCTCTTTCTTGAGGGCGCGTCTGAACGTGGCGAAGGTCTTGTTGAGAGAGTTGGTAGGAATTGCGCACACGGCCCGGCGGAACACGTAAGCCTCCACCAACCGCACGGCCTGGAGGAAATCGGCTTCAGGCAACACCCCCTCGGCAAAGTCGTGGTACAGTTCCAGAAGGAATGGATACGCCACATCGACCTTCATCTCGCGCAGATCCCGGAAGGCTTCTGCCAACTCCTTGCTGGATTCCTTGTCCAAAGCCATCGCACAATAGTAGCCAGCATAGCGATGGATGTCTTCAACCAAGGCCTCGATGCCTGCTGCCACAACTTCTGGAGAGCGGGCGTGAGACTTGAACGCCTCGTAAACGGCACGGACATTGGGGATATCGCCAGTCTTCAAAGTCAGGTAATGACGCATGAAGCTGTCGAACTGGGTGCCGTAGGCCTCCTGGCCGAAGTCAACCTCCATCGGCCGCCAGTGATCTTCGTAAAGCTGCGTCTGTTGGGCTGGCTCCAGCCCCATCAAAATGAAATTGCGAATCAGGTCGGCCTGGCTCAACTCACGGCCAGTCGAGTTCATACTCTCAAATATGAGCTGCGGGTTGTCCTGATCCCGGCTCAGTGAGATGTCGACGATCACGAGCTTTGCCAACCCTTTGCACAGCGGTGTCAGGTTCTTCCCGAGGGCCTTGATCTGCTCTTCGAAGAAGGCGAAGTTGTCCGCGATGCGCAGCGACGGCTCGACGGGCTGAGGCTTCTGCTGCACCATCGCCAGGAGACTTTGCTTATCAGTCTGCGTAAGCAGCAGCTTGAAGTGCCGTTCACCGTCCTCCAGCGGGTTAAGCAGGTAGTAGCTGCGGAGTTTCCTGGCCGAGAAACCATCGACCGGCTCGCTGTTTCCCACGTGGCGCGCCAGCACTTCCAGGATCAACATGACGGTCGTCAGTCGTTGCTGGCCGTCGATCACCAACAGCGGCGACTGGCTTGTGACCTGATATAGACCCTTCTCGATGTAGACGATAGAACCGACAAAATGGGCGGCGATGGCGTCGTTGCTGCCGGTGCGCAGGATGTCATCCCAAAGCTGGCGGCATTCGCGCTCGGTCCAGCTATACGTGCGTTGGTAGATCGGGATTACAAACTGAGGTGACTTCTTAAGGAAATCCAGCAAGTTGGCTTCGGTGGCTTTCATGCGCTGATCTCTCCATTCATCGTTTCAAGCCCGTATTTGGCATTGTTGAGTCGTAATGCAGGGTCTTGGCAGGCCGCGTCGGCCAAGTCATGGTTCGGCTCGACAAGCTTGGCACGCAACGGCCGCGTCAGTACCACCTCCTGGTCCGATGCCCGCCCCAGCAGACCGCCCGCTCCGAAGTCCTCGCGGTTGTAGGCATAGACCGCCCGCCATCCGAGGTGCTGATGCAGATGCTCGGTGGTGGTCTGTTGGACGAGGGTGCCTTCGGTGTCGCAGTTATGGGTCATTCAGCGGCTTCCTGACGATGGTCGGCGATTATTTGCTCGGCTTCGCGATCGTATCTCTCGGCAAGATCCCTAAGCGTGACCGCGAAACGCTGAAAACCGACGTTTTCAACATCGTCTGCTTTCTGACGGAACTGTTCCGCCAATTCTCGTTCCGGTTGTCCAGTGGGATCAACCAAGTGAACACCCCTAGAGTTGAGTACTCCCATGCGAAAGCCAGTTCGCATATCTTCTGCATCGCGCGCGTTTAGCGCCTCCGCTACCGTACGATTTATCCATAAACCAGTTGCATCGGCAGGAGAGTATATCAAAACCTCGCCGATGGTGCTGAGCGCAACGTCTATATGGCCCGAATCAGTGCAAATCTCTTGTACGCGACGAAGCCAAGCCGAAAATCGGTCTTCATCGAAACTACCATCCTCTTGTATTCCAGGCACCGTTTGCCAGTGATGAAGTAATTGCCAGCCGTGTGACGCAATCGCCCTTGATAACTCGGTTGGCTCAGTTCGAGGTGCACCCTCATTCCGTGAACGATAGATGAGTTGCAGTACTTCACAAAAGAATAAAGGATCGGTGGCCAGACGCAGCTCCAACAGTTTGGGCGCTACTCCCTGGTCATGATCCAGTAGGGGAAGATATATCAATTCTATGTTGGCGATATCATCCGAGGGCACTTCAGAGTTGTTCTGAAGGTATTTGATGAGCTCGACAATATGATACCTGGCCATCGAGTCCACAGGTTCAGATGAAGACACGGTGGTTAGTAGCACTCGAATACATTGCGTGACATCAAGCGGTCGGTTGTCATGACGCATGCTGTCCAAACAGCGAATTGCAGCCTGAGGTCTGCCGTAGTCGATCAACTTCTCAACGGCAGCATGCAAATCCTCGTCAGTTCCATATGGAACTGCACTAGTTCTCGACCAATACTCCCCTTGTTCTTCACCCAACCATTGATCGGCTCGATCCCAAGTGTCCTTTGAGAACGACAAGCAACTCAGGAATATCGCATTCTGTTCAAGGCTCCATGTCGATCTATCCAGACCATCCACCCAAGGCCATCCATTCACTGTGAACCGGCTTGAAACATAGCCGCGGATGAATGATATGATCTGACTGGTTTCCGAGTCCAGATACTTAGGAAGCAGTTCAGAGTCAATGATCGAATCAGCGATGCTTCCGAGTATGTATCCGACCTGGATTGGGGAGATGACCGATTTCGCAAGTTCGATGACTGCATCGACTCCGCCGGTTCTGAGTATTTCCTCTATAGCATGCAGACGCCGCTCGTTCAGTCTTTCTTGCTGTTGCCGCCAATCATCTCGTCCTTCGTAGAGGTCAAAGTCATTAGCGGAAAAAAGTGGCTGATATCGAATCAAAGGATTCTCTGGTGCCACGGCGTTGGCCACTGCCTCGATCTGAGAAATGCGATCGTCGTCAAATGCCCATTTTGCTTCGGAATAGCGCCTGTGTCTGATGATGCACTTCGTAAGTTGATCCCAAAGCAGAAGCCGCTGTTCTTCGGGAAGACCTGAGATTGCGTCCGAAGACAGAACCCCTAGAAGTTGATCGAGTGCTGAACTTGGCAGCTTATCAAGGTGTTCGATGAGTTCGGCGAGTCTAGCAGCATCATAGTCTGCCATCGAGACAGCAAGCTCCGCATAGAAGAACACCTGTTGCCAGTACTCTTGGCCTGAGACACCACTTTCCCAGTCTTCTGGAATTATCTTGCGCCATGAAGGTCTATGTGAACCTGAGGATGTCCGGTGCTGATTAGGCAGCAACTGAATGATCAAGTTCCAACCGATACCTGGCGACTCTTTGCAGAGCGTCCTGACTGCAACTTGGCGCTTCTCGATTGGTGCAAGAGTCTGCGGATACCATGGAAGAAGGATTGTTATCAGAGAGTTGATTGGGCGATTTGTCCAGTTGCCGCCAGGATCATGACTGGCAAGTTCCCCCAGTATAACACAAACTCTGACAAGGTAATGCTCATCCCATGCTAGTCCTTCCAATGCCCAGAGTAGTCCGGTCAGGTAGTTCCTCCCCATAATGCCACTCTCTTCCTGAGCGAAGAGTTCATCAAAGGGACAAGGTGACTGCTGCAGAGCATTCTCCACAGCATCGAGAAATTCATTGGGTGCGGCTTCGGCCATGACAGGTAAAAGGTTATTCAGGCTTGCCCAGAGCTTCCAATCAGCGTCAGTGAAAATCTCCCGAATCGCCAAGATTACGGTGGCCTCTGCTTTTCCGCGTGAACAGTTGGCTAATGCGCCCGCATGATTGCCCAGAATCGCTAATCCATTAGCCAGGCCCATTCTGAGCACTGAACTGTGATGGGGAGCTTTTCCTCGGAGACTCGCCACAAAGCGATCTTCAGGTGAAAGATCAAAAGCCGGGTCGCGTTCCCTCAACACGGCAATAGCTGCAGCCTTGAAGGAGTCAAGATGTTGATCGAAAACGCGCGAACCCAGAGAAGACCACAGTTCAGCCCGCTCAGTAACCTTCCACTCGCCGTTTTTGAGTGACAGAGGACTACCGGGAAGGTGTAAGATCTCTCGTGCTTCCTTGACCCACGTTGCATACTCTATCCCAATTACTCCGGTCAAGGCTTCAATATCTGCGGCGCTTTTCTCATCCCATGCACCAACAAGATTTGCGAGAGCCAAATCGGAGGCGTATTGATGCCGATCCCAGTCAGTTTTCTGAGTTTCGAGATCTTTGGTTGTCAACTCTTCGGGAATATGGGCTATGATGGTAGGCTCAAACGCGTCCACCAGATCCTCGGGAAGCCGTTCCCGAGTGATCGTTCCAGCATCTTGATTCCAGGTTTGTACGATGTCCACAGCCCGCGACCAAAGCATTTGCGGGGCATTTCGGTTACGCTGCGAGATAGGTGAATGAAGCAACGACAAGACAACACCATGCTCGGTCCCTAAGTCGTAGCTTAACAGATGGAAGTGGTTCAGGAAATCATAGAGAACCTCTCGCGAAACGGCGGTGCCATTGTTGGCGGTCCTTAGGTGATGCTGGATTGCTGCCAGCTTTTCCTCACTCTTGGGCGGACTAAAATTCGCTTGCTCGACGTTTCTGTAGAACTCGTCAACTCCGCTTGTGTGTCGTGCTTGGCCCAATATCCACTGCACATTATGCGTATCAGTTGCGCTCAATGGACCAGTAATCAGCGCAATCACATCCTTGCCGCGGGTGAAGACCGTTGGATTGTTGAAATCATTCCAAGCAGCCTGGATCACTTCTCCAAAGACGGTGTCGCTTTGTGTGATGCTAACTGAATGCTTGACCTGTCCCAAGAGCTTCCGTGTTTCTCCAGTATCGCCATTCTCAACAAATACGATCAGGTCGTCAGTGTCAAATCCTTCGATCCTTCCTTGCAGCTTGATCTTGACGATTGGCCAACAGGGCAGGCAAGGTGCATGTCCACCGGTAAGCATCAGAACAACAAAGGATGCCTGTAGATGTGCTTCGAAATGGCCGCCGCCACCGCCAGTTGAGAACGAATTGCTGAGCTGTCTTCTTGGAGAGTTCATACGCTGATCTCTCCATTCATCAACCGCGGCAAGAGCAAGTCGCGGGCTTTCACAAGACCATCGATTGTCTGTTGAAGATTCTCGATCTGTCTATCAATCGGTTGCGCATGTTCCGTAAACATCTCGATGAGTCGAAGCGGAGGATGCATCAGTTGGACGCCGTGAAGGTCATTCTTCGTGATTGCGGCAAAAATCGCGCCAGTGCCCATCATGTCATCCTTGAAGAAATGGCTCTTCAATGCGTAGAAAAGGAAATTCTGCTGATCGCAGTTGGAGCGAATTGCAGCCAAACCGCGCCCAATCACGATTTTGTCGCGTGTAATGTTGATCCTGCCAACAGGTGCCCGTACACTAAAGAGAATGTCGCCCGGTTCTGCAAGCCGACTTAAAATGGTACAGAAGACTTCGTGCGATGGGAATCTCCCGCCAAAGTTGCTCACTCCCTGATGAAAAGGAAGACCGTTACCATCTTGATTGTAGTAGATGGACTTCGGGCTTTGCCCCATCCTGATGTCTGCAACCTCGATTAGGCGCTTCCTCTCCCACCCCTCTGGCACGCCATCCACCACCGCCACGTGCTCGTGACCGGGGAAGCGCAGGTGGACGAACCACTCGCGGTAGAGCAGCCGCGCCGCCTCCTCCAGTAAGCGGATGCGCCGCCGGTTGTTCTCGATCAGGTCGTCGTAGGCGGAGAGGATTATAACGATGCGATTCTGAATAGTAACTGGGGGCAATGGTACTTGAAAATTGTCCAGTATACCCTTCGTAAGATACTGAGTAGCGGCCCCGATAGAAGCAGACTGAAAATGTGCGAGAGCCGGACGCAAAGCGTAGTAAAGATATCGGATATTCAGAACATCTGGTGCAAGTGATTCGATCACATAGGTCCGTTGGTAAGCGTTGAACTGGCCGTTGTAGTACTTCAGGGGAAATATCCCTGCCGCGTTGTTTCCTCCCAGTAGAACCGCCTCTGTGTCAAAGGCAGGTTCATCTATTCTCAAGGTCTCCTGGGCGCAAGTGAAAAAGGGATACGCTCCCTCGGGAATGGCCGCATTTGAGTCGAGCTTTCCCGTTCTCATCGATGATATATCGGCGAGTCGAGCCTGCTGCCAACTCATATCCCCAACTCCTCGAAGTTCCGCTTGATCGTCGCGGCCAGCGCCACCGCGTCGGTGCAGCAGATGTCTGAAGGCCCAAGCCCGAATACCGGAACATCGCCAGGCGCCCGTCTGGTGCCTGTTGCCCTTCCACCTTGGTGCTCCATCACTCTTCCTCCAAGAGTCTGGCGATCTCCTCCGGGCTGGGAAGCTGGCCGCGCAGGTCTTTGGGCAACTGGCGCACAACCCGATAGGTGGCGACGCCGATGGGCTTGCTGGCGTCGTACAGGGCGTACTCGACGATAGTACGCTTCTTTTCCTTGCACAGAATGATACCAATGGAGGGGTTTTCGCCTTCCATGCGCACCTGCCGGTCCAGCGCCGTTAAGTAGAACTGCATCTTGCCCACGAACTCCGGCTGGAACTTGCCGATCTTGAGGTCGATGGCCACCAACGCCCGCAGGCGTCGATGGTATAGCAGGAGATCAATGAAGAACTCCTCATCGTCAACTTCCAGACGGAACTGGCTGCCCACAAAAGCAAATACTCCGCCCAAAGCGCGCAGAAACTCCTCGATACGTCCAATCAGCGCTCGTTCTAACTCCCGCTCAGAGTGCTGCTCGTCCAGTTCCAGAAAGTCAAAGATGTACTCGTCGCGGACGGCTAGCCTTGCCTGCACCCTCAGTTCGGGCGACAGCGTTTTGTCGAAGTTGGTCTGGCCAAGCAATGTCTTCTCGTAGCTCTGGTTCTCAATCTGATGGACCAGCACGTTTCTCGACCAGCCGAACTTGCGGGTCATGCGCAGGTAGAATTCTCGCTCTAGTGGATCTTTGCAGCGCGCTAGAATCACCAAGTTATGGCCCCAGCCAATTTCTCGCACAAGCTGTGCGAGTCTTTCCGAGGCTGCATAGGTCTCAAAAAATGACTTCATGCGCCAGAGATTGGAGGCGGAAAAACCGCGGATGCCAGGGAACTCATTCTGCAAATCCCCCGCCAGTTGTTGGACGACCGATTTGCCCCAAGTCTCACCAGCCTGCTTCTCCACAATCATGCGCCCAATATCCCAGTAAAGGCCGATCAACTCCGTATTGACCGCTCTGAACGCCTGCAGTTGTGCAGTAAGCACCCGTTCTTTGACCTTGACCAGCAGAACTGCATAATCATCTGGAACGGATAACTCTGTGGTGCTCATACTCCCAGCTCCTTGAAATTGCGCTGGATAGTAGCCGCCAGTTCCACCGCCTCGGCGTTCAGGTCCTCCAGCTCCACGTGGATCTCGCGCAACGCCTCCTCGAAGTCGAAGTCCTCGTCCTCCTCGGCCGGGGCCACGCCCACGTAGCGGCCGGGGGTCAGGCTCCAGTCGTTGGCCGCGATCTCCTGCACGTCCACCAGCTTGACCAGCCCCGGCACGTCGCGCAGCTCGGCGTCGGGGAAGCGCTCGACCAGCCAGTGGGCCTGCCGCCAGATGGTGCGCACCTGCTTGAGTTGCTCCACCGCGGCCTGACGGGCCTCGTCGGCGGCTCTGCGCAGCCGGTTGATCTCCCGGTTTGGCCACAGGTCGCTCTCGCCGGCCTCGCATTCCTTCTCGCACGTTTCGATCAGCCGGGCGGCCAGCTTGACCAGCAGGTCACTCTGCCGCACCAGGTCGCGGCTCATCTCGGCCAATGGCGCCAGCCTGTCCACGGCGGCTTGCAGCGCGCCGTTGCTGGTCTGTTGGCCCTGCCAGAGCGCCTGCTGTTCGGCCAGCGCGGCGCGGAACGCGTCCACGTCGGCGCGGAAGAGGGCCGCGGCGGCGGCCAGCTCCTGCTGCGGCCCGGCCTGCGGGCCATCAGCGGCTCGGCTGTGCAGGAAGGGTTGCATCGCCGCCCGCAGGCCGGCCAGGCTGGCGTCGAAGGCTGGCAGCGGCTCGACCGGCTGGCCGTTCTCGCCCGCCATGCGGAAACAGGCCGCGGCCTCGTCCAGGGTGCGCCGGCAGTAGCTGGCCACCAACGCCAGGTATTTATCGCTTTGCCCGCGGTACAGCCAGACCACCGCCAGCAGGTTCTGCTCCTGCTCCGGGCTGAAGTCGTAGATCTTGCGCGTCACCTTGCGGTAGATGGCGCGCGCGTCGATCATCAGCACGCACCCCTTGTGGTTCAGCGGCGCGCCGCCGCCCACACTCCCTTCTCCCCCTGGGAGAAGGGCCGGGGATGAGGGCACGGCCGACTTGGCCCGGTTGAGGAACCAGAGCTCGCAGGGCACGGTGCGGGTGTAGAAGAAGTTAGGGCGCACCGCGATCATCACGTCCACGTCGCCCGTCTCCACCAGCTTCTGGCGCACCCTGGCCTCGTCCCGCCCCGCACTGGAGGCCTGGCTGGACATGACGAAGCCGGCCCGGCCCCGCTGGTTCAGGTAGCTGTAGAAATAGCTGATCCAGATGTAGTTGCCGTTGGAGACCTTGCCCTTCTTGTTGGCGCCCGGCAGGCCAAAGGGCAGGCGCGGGTCGCGCTTGACCTTGTCGGCGTCGATCTCGTCCACGTTGAAGGGGGGATTGGCCATGACGAAATCGGCCTTGCCCAGCAGCTCGTGCGGGTCCTCGTAGTAGGTAATGGCCTGCTGGATGTCCCCCTCCAGCCCATGCACGGCCAGGTTCATCTTGGCCAGGCGGATGGTGGTGCTGTTCTTCTCCAGGCCGTAGAAGGTCAGCTTCTCCACCGGGTTGCCGTGCTGGCGCTCCACGAAGCGGGCGCTCTGCACGAACATGCCGCCGCTGCCGCAGGCCGGGTCCAGCACTCGCCCGCCCTGCGGCGCCAGCACGTTGGCGATCAGCGAGACCAGAGAGACAGGGGTGAAGAACTCGCCGCCGTCGTGGGCCTTCTGGTCGGCAAACTGGGTCAGGAAGTACTCGTAGATGCGGCCGAAGACGTCGCCGGAAACCCGCTTCAGCTCGTCGGGATTGAGGGTGCGCAGCAGTTGGCCCAGCACCTGGTTGTCCAGCTCCTGGTACTCGCTCTTGGGCAGCACGCCGCGCAGGTTCTCGTAGTCGGCCTCGATGGACTCCATCGCGGCGATGATGGCCCGGGCCCGGTCGTCGCGGTCGGTCAGCGCCACCAGGTGGTCGAACTGGGCCTCGGGCCGCAGGAAGATCGCGCTGCGCTGCGAGAAGTCCTCCTTGGTCAGCGGGCGGGCCACGCCGCCGCGGCTGGGCAGGCCGGCCACGATCGCATCTCTGACCCCCAGGTAGCGGCTGTAGGCGTGGCGCAGGAAGATCAGGCCCATGACGGGCAGGAAATACTCGTTGCTGGCGTAGGTAGAGTTGGCGCGCAGCGTGTCGGCCGCGCTCCACAGGCGGCGTTCGATGGCTTCGATGTGTTCCAGTTGCGGCACCGGGGCGCTCCTCGTCCGTGGGATCCTACCGGCCGAGCGCAGCATCGACGGCTGCGGACAGGGCACGCCGGCCATTGTACCCCGCTTTGACCATGACCACAAACAGCGCCTCAAAGACGAAAAAGGCGCGTTAGCTGGTCTGGCTTATCAAGCTCTCCGGCCATCGGGCGGCAGACAATCGCGCCGCTACAGCGAAAGAGCAGGGGACTGGGGCTTGACCCACTTCCAGTCGGCATAGAACAGGCCCGCGACCAGCAAAATAGGAAAAACGAAGATCAACAGGTTGGGCAGCGACTGGGCGTCACGCACGAAGAGAAAGGCGAACAAAACGCCGGCGGCCAGGAAGGCCGCAAATCCCACTGCAGGACGCTTCCAGGCAAAGGCCAACAGCGCCAACATGGCGATCGTTGGGATGTTGTGGATCAGGAAGCCGCCCAGCAGCTCCAGCGGCGAGGCATCCATGCTGAACACATCGAGGGAGAACAGGCTGATGAAGAAGATGAGGAGGATGGCCGCGACGCGGGGCGCCCAGTGGATGATCCTGGCCAGGCGGGGGCTGACCTTGCCGCGGGCCTTGCGCTCACGCCAGGCAACCACCAGCACGTAGATCGATCCATACAACAGCAGCAGCGGGATCGACAGCAGCACGCTGTTGATCAACGGCATCCACCACTGCATGGCCTCCGGGTCCGCGGCCCAGTTGGCATAGTTGAACGCAGCAAGGCTCAGCACGTACAGGACTACCAAGACGATCAGCAGGACACGATTGAATCGAGGTTTCTGTGTATCCATAGCGCAGCCCTCCTTGCGGGTTGCCTGAAGCCCCCACTGTTCAGCAATTCACATCGTAGCACAGCGCCCATCCGGTGACAAATCAGCTCTGCAGCAGCGTCACCCTCATGACCCGTGCAATTTGGTCAGTCCTTCGGACCAGCATGGTGCTGCTGGCGGTCCCTTACCACCATTTGCCGATTATCTCAAGTCGAGATACAATCAGTTTATGCACGTCATCTCCCGTAAAGCGCTGCGTGAGTTCTGGATACGGCACCCTGACAGCGAGACTGCATTGGTGCGCTGGTTCAAGGCGCTAGAACAGACAGACTTCCACAGCTTCGACGAGCTGCGTGCAGCTTTTCCCAGCGTGGACCAGGTCGATGATTGGGTCGTGTTCAACATCGGTGGAAACAAGTACCGGCTGATAACGTCGATCCACTTCAACCGTGGCAAGGTATATGTGCGCCATATCATGACTCATCAGCAGTACTCGCGAGGAGGCTGGAAACGATGACAGTTCTGTTCGAAGACCTGCAAGACCATTGGATGACGGTTTGGCCTCTGTTGTCGATCCGCAACGAGCGTGACTATGACTTGGCGGTGGAACGGCTGAACGCGCTGCTGGACGAGGTCGGCGCGGACGAGCGCCATCCTCTCTATGGGCTGTTGGACACACTAGGCACCCTGATTCGCGTTTACGAGGAGCAACACCACCCCATGCCGACGGCCAGCGGGGCCGATATGCTGCGTTTCTTCATGGCCGAGCATAATCTGGCCCAGGCTGACCTGCCAGAGATCGGCTCGCAGGGGGTGGTATCAGAGATACTTAGCGGCAAGCGCGAGCTCAACCTGCGGCAAATCCGCGGCCTGGCCACCCGCTTCCACGTCTCGCCCGCAGTTTTCATCTAACCGGCGAGCCACGAACAATCCCATCTGTGCCGCAACGCGCCACCACCTTGCCAATCTACCGCTCTACCAACCTACCAATCTACCACTCCCCAATCGCACCATGCCCGGCAAACACTACGACGACCTCGAAATCGGCCAGATCATCCGGCACAGCCTGGGCCGCACCATCACCGAGATGGACAACGTGCTCTTCAGCGCGCTGACCATGAACCCGCAGCCGCTGCACATCGACGAGCACTACGCCAGCCAGACCGAGTTCGGCCAGCGCATCGTCAACGGCATTTTCACCCTGGGCCTGGCCGTGGGGCTGACCGTGGCCGAGCTGACCCAGGGCACGCTGGTGGCCAACCTGGGCTACGAGAGCGTCAAGCATCCCCACCCCATGTTCCACGGCGACACGCTCTACGTCGAGACCGAGGTGCTGGACAAGCGCGAGTCGCGCAGCCGGCCCGGCCAAGGGCTGGTGCGCTTCAAACACACCGGCCGCAACCAGCACGGCGTGGTCGTGATCGAGTTCGAGCGGACGGCGTTGATGCTGAGGAGAAACCCGTAACTCGTAACCCGTAACCCGGATTTGCGGGCGGCCTTTCCGTGTTACGCATTACGTGTTACTCGTTACGTGAGGAGTGACACTTGGAAGCGGCTGGCAAGAGCAACACGTTCGAGATCAACCTGGAGCCTGTGGACTGGGAGCATCTGCGGCGCATGGCGGCGTTGACGCCGGGGCAACGCATGCTGGCTATGGCTGAGGTGTCGGCCTTTCAACGCGGGCTGCTGCGCGGGGCCTTTCGGCGGCGCTATCCCGACCTGGCTATTGAAGAAGTAAACATGCTCATGTTCCATTACATCGAGGACCTGAAGACGAAGGACTTATGAGCGAGTTCGCCTTCTACATGGACGTGCTGCGCGCCCTGGAGGCTGTGGGTGCGGCCTACATGGTGGTGGGCGCGTTCGGCGCCAGCGCCTATGGCCTGAGCCGCGCCACACACGATGTGGACATCATCGTCGATCTGGACGACGCAGCCTGCAACGCTCTGGCCGATCACTTTCCCTCGCCCCGCTATTACGCCGACTCGCAGCAGATGCGCGATTCGATCCGCCTGGGCATCATGTTCAACATCATCGATGGCTCGCAGGGCGTCAAGGCCGATCTGGTGCCGCTGTCTCGCGAGCCGGAGTATCGTCAGGCCTTCCGGCAGCGTGTGCGCTGCGCCGTCGTCGATCCGCAGGGCCAGGAGTTCGAGGTCTGGTGCGCGCGGCCGGAGGACATCGTCGTCGGCAAGTTGATGGCCTGGCAAGAGGGCCGCTCGGCGAAGCATCCGGCCGACATTGCCGTAGTGCTGGCCTTTTCGCTCGGCGGGTTCAACTCAAGCCCGTTTGACGCCGATTACGTTACAGCAAGGGCAGCGCAAATCGGCGCCGATGCACTGGCGTTATGGCATGGCCTGCTGGAACGCACACAGCAGCGCAGCGCCGACGAAACACCGTGCTTTTGATGCGGCAGTAATGCGTAACGAGTAACCCTGTAACCCGGAATTGCGGACTGTCTTTCCGGGTTCCGGATTACGGATTACAGGGTTACGGGTTACGTGAGGAGATGAAACCGTGAACGAAACCACCCACCTGCGCCGCGCTATGTTGTTCATGCCCGGCGACTCGCTGCGCAAGATCGAGAAGGCCATTGGCCTGGGCGTAGACAGCATCGTGATGGATTTGGAGGACGGCGTGGCCTTCAATCAGAAGGCTGAGGCCCGGCGCACCGTCTTCGAGGCGCTGCAAACGCTGGACTTTGGCCGCAGCGAGCGGCTGGTGCGCATGAACCCCATGGGCAGCGATCTGGCCGAGCCCGATCTGCGCAGCACCATCGCCGGCCGGCCCGACGGCTACGTGCTGCCCAAGGCCGAGTTCGCTGAGCAGGTGGAGGCCGTGGCTGAGTTCCTGGCGCTGGAGGAACGGGCGAGGGGCTGGCCGGCCGGCCAGATCAAGCTATTGCCCATCGTCGAGACCGCATTGGGGGTGATGAATGTGCGCGAGATCGCCCTGGCCGACGCGCGCGTCGCCGCTTTGCTCTTCGGCGCGGAGGACTTGGCCGGCGACATGGGGGCCGTGCGCACCCCGGCCGGCTGGGAGGTGTTCTACGCGCGCAGCGCGGTAGTCATGGCGGCCAAGGCCTACCGGCTGCAAGCCATCGACCAGGTCTACTTCGATCTGAACGACTTGGATGGCTTCGAGGCCGAGTGCCGCACGGGCCGCCAGATGGCCTACGACGGCAAGATGGTTATCCACCCGCGCCAGGTGGAGATCGCCCAGCGCGTCTTCGCCCCTTCGCCCGAAGAGATCGAACGCGCCCTGCGCATCATCCGAGCTCACAAAGAGGCCCAGTCGGCTGGCCTGGGCGCGTTCGCCCTCGACGGCCGCATGGTGGATATGCCGGTGGTAAGGATGGCCGAGCAGGTGCTGCGCAAGGCAAAGGCGGCGGGGATGGTGATCGGTGATCGGTGATCGGTGATCGGTGATCACTCTACCGACCAATCTACCAATCTACCAATCACCTTGTCACCCTGTCACCCCCTCACCCTGTCACTCTTCCCGCCGCAAGATATGCGTCAGCACCGTCGCCCCCGTGCCGCCGATGTTCTGCGCCATGGCGGTGCGGGCGTTGGGCACCTGATTGGAGCCGGCCTGCCCCGTGAGTTGCAGGTAGAGCTCGGCAAGCTGGTAGGCGCCGGTCGCGCCGACGGGATGGCCGCGCGCCTTGAGGCCGCCCATGGTCGAGATGGGAAGCTTGCCGCGCAGCCCGATCTCGCCGCTCACCCCCAGCCACAGCCCCTCGCCCGGCCGGGCAAAGCCGGCCCCCTCCAGCGACAGCACAGACATGATGGTGTAGGCGTCGTGCAGCTCGAAGATGTCTACGTCCTGGGGGCCGATCTCGGCCTGGGCGTAGGCGCGACGGCTGGAGAACATGACGCCATCCAGCACCAGCCGCTCGCGGCGGTCGGCGATGCCCACGCTGTCGGTGGCGCTGGCAGATGCGACGACTCGCACCGCCGGCCGGCCGGACACAGCCTTGCCCACGGCGTCGCCCGCAGCCAGCACCAGCGCGGCCGAGCCGTTGCAGATGGGCGAGGCGTCGTACAGCCGCACCGGTTCGTGGATCATCTTGGACTGCTCGTAGGTCATGGCGTCGAGCTCTTTGTGGAACAGCGCATTGGGGTTGGCAAGGGCGTTCTTGTGCGCGTTGATGGCAAAGGGCGCGAAAAGCGAGCGGTTGACGCGGTAGCGCTCGATGTACTCCTGCATCAGCACGGCATTCAGGCTGACGAAGTTGTGCCCCTTGACGCCCTCGCTGTCCCAATCGCTGGCCGTGGCCAGCGCGCGGGTTGTCTGGTAACGGTCGGTGTGCGTCATCTTCTCCACGCCGGCTACCACCACCAGATCGTGCAGGCCGCTGGCAATGGCCATCACCCCCCAGCGCATAGCAGCCGCACCGGAGCTGCACGCGGCCTCAGCCGTAGCCGCTTCGACGCCGCGCAGCCCGGCCGCGTCGGCCACCAGCGCGCCCAGATGCTGCTGCTGGCTGAGCATGCCCGACAGCATGTTGCCCAGATATAAGGCCCCCACCCGCTCCACGCCAGCATCGGCAATAGCCTCACGAACCGCAGCCGCGGCCAACTGGCGAATCGAAAGATCGGTTTCCTTGCTGACAGGGGTTTGTCCAACACCGAGGATGTAGATGGGGCGCATGGGGGCTCCTGTGGGGGAAGTGTCAGAGTGTCAAGTGTCAGAGTGTCAGAGTGTCAAGTGTCAGGTGCTCTCTCTCGTTCCCACAAATTGCTCTGAGTTCCTCTTCGTAAGTATACGCTGCATGACGCAGTGTGTCAAAAGCTATTTGCCGGGACGCCAAACTTGCCAAATGCGCCGCTTTATGACACAATGCGTCATACAAAAAAACGCTTCATGTTGTTCGCAGACGCCGGATACCTCCTGGTCTCCGGCGCCTGACCCAATTGTCCACAACCAAGGGTAGCCAGCGCTATGCATCGACGGGCCACGATGTCCCAGCCCATCTGCGCACCGGCCGTGTCCCAGCCAACCAACTGGTACACGGCCTACTGGCGCGCCGCAGTTTCCCCTAACCTGAAAACAGCCGCTAACCCGAAAACAGCCGCTCGGGCCGGTCTCCGACCGTGCCCGTCCGTTTTCATTGACGGTTGTGCGCCCAGCGCATGGATGGCTAATCCCGCCGGCCGCCCCTGCCTTTCCTCTTCCGATCTCAGCTTTCCCTCTTTCGACAATCCGACCCGCGCAAGGAGGCGTGAACCATGACTGAACTGAAAGAACTATACCCTGTCGGCGAACAGCCGCCGCTGGGCTATGTGCCGCCCAAAATGTACGCCTGGCTGGTGCGACCGGAGCGCTTCGGCGAGCCGATGAAGGCCTGGCAGGTGGAGGAAATCGACACGCCGGAGCCGGCCGACGACGAGGTGCTGGTCTATGTCATGGCGGCTGGCGTCAACTACAACAACGTCTGGGCGGGCCTGGGCATTCCCGTCGACGTGATCGGCGCGCGCAACAAGGCCGGCGAGCCGGAGCGTTTCCATATCGGCGGCAGCGACGCCAGCGGCATCGTCTACAAGGTCGGCAAGGATGTGACCCACCTCAAGGTGGGCGACGAGGTGGTGATCCATTGCGGCGCCTGGAGCCGCGACGATCCCTGGGTCAAGGCGGGCGAGGATCCCATGTACAGCTCCACCTTCCGCATCTGGGGCTACGAGACCAACTGGGGCAGCTTCGCCCAGTTCACCAAGGTGCAGGCGCACCAGTGTCTGCCGCGACCGCAGCACCTGACCTGGGAGCAGGCTGCGGCCTACATGCTGGTGGGCGCTACGGCTTATCGCATGCTCTACGGCTGGGCCGAGCACGCGCTGCGCCAGGACGACATCGTGCTGATCTGGGGCGGCGCCGGCGGCCTGGGGTCGATGGCCATCCAGATCGTCAAGGCGGCCGGTGGCAAGGCCATTGCCGTGGTCAGCGAGGACGACAAGTTCGACTACTGCAAGAACCTGGGCGCGGTGGGCTGCATCAACCGCAAGAACTTCGACCACTGGGGCATGCTGCCGCACTGGAAAGATACAGTGGGCTACAACCAGTGGCTCAAGGGCGTGCGCAGCTTCGGCAAGGCCATCTGGGACGTGCTGGGCGAGCGCAAAAGCCCCCGTATCGTCTTCGAACACCCCGGCGAGACCACCATCCCCACCTCGATCTTCGTCTGCGACACCGGCGGCACAGTGGTGATCTGCGCTGGCACCACCGGCTACAACGCCACCGTAGACCTGCGCTACCTGTGGATGCGCCAGAAACGGCTGCAAGGCTCCCACTTTGCCAACGACGACCAGGCCAAGGGCTTCAACGACCTGGTGCTGGCCGGCAAGGCTGATCCCTGCATGTCACGGGCGTTTACCTGGGACGAGCTGCCCTACTCGCACCAGTTGATGTACGAGAACAAGCACCCCTTCGGCAACATGGCGATCCTGATCGGCGCGCCGGACTTTGGCTTGGGCAAGAACATTCCTGAGCCAGCTGGGCTGACTACCATCGAGCCAACGGCCGAGATCCGGGAGCGCGATGGCTTCTACCGCGCGCCGCTCCATCCGGTGGACGAGGTCAAGGTCAAGGAGCCAGCGGCCGAGGACACCCGCCTGGTGCGCGAGATGATGCATTATGGAGTGATCGCATCCAGCACAGCCACACCGGTGGATGAGGTAGCGCAGCGCATGAGCGAGTACGGCGTTCACGCCATCGTGGTCGTCGACGCCGAAGGCTACGCTGTTGGCGTGGTCTCGCAGACCGACGTGGTGCTGGCTCGCCAGGGCCGCTCATTGGAGGAGCTATCCAGGCTGACCGCCGGCGCGATTATGAGCCAGCACGTGGTAAGTTGTACACCTGAGACAACCATCTCCGATGCTGTCACCCTGATGACCCGCAACCGTATTCACCGGCTGGTAGTGGCTGATACCCGCAGCGGTCGGCCGTGGCCAGTAGGAGTGTTGAGCATGACCGACATCATCACCTATGGCATGAGGACAGCCCCCATCGGCGCCTCATCCATGTCCTTGCCGCCGTCAGCGCTGGCGACTGATATCTACGAGCCGATGGTCCCAGAACCCAGCCTGGCTGACCTGGGCTTCCTCGAGGATTCCACGCTGGTGTCGGACGTGATGCACCATGGCGTGGTAACAAGCCCGCGCAACGCATCGGTGATGGACGCGGCCAAGCAGATGCTGGAGTATGGCATCCATGCTGTGGTCGTCGTGGGTGATGACGGGCACGCGGTGGGTGTGGTCTCGCAGACCGACGTGGTGCTGGCCCGCCAAGGCCGCACGGTCGAACAGGCCGCGACGCTGAGCGTGGGCGACATCATGACCCCCAGCCTGGTGAGCTGCACGGCCGACCGCAAGCTGTCGGAGGCTATCACCCTGATGACCCGCAACCGGGTTCATCGCCTGGTGGTGGTCGAGGACAAGGCTGGCAAACTGATGCCGGTGGGCATCCTCAGCATGACCGACGTCATCCGCCAATTCTTCAGCCGGAATTAGGCTACGCCAGAAACCCGGTTTCTTCGGAAGAAACCGGGTTTCTGAGACAGGAAAGGACCCAACCATGACTGTACTCAGCGGTGAATACGAGACCGTCCGGCGTGAGGCGCGCAAGTTCGCCGAAAAAGAAGTCCAGCCCATCGCCCACGACCTGTACAACGAGGGCAAAGAGATTCCGATGGAGATCATCAAGAAGATGGCCAACCTGGGCTACTTCGCGATGGCCATCCCCGAGGAGTACGAGGGCCTGGGCATGGACACCCTGACCATCACCCTGGTCACCGAGGAGCTGAGCCGGGTCTGGCTCTCGGTGGGCTCAGTGATGACTCGCATGTTGATCGCCGGCGGCTTGATCCTCAACGGCGGCACCGAGGAGCAGAAGCAGCGCTGGCTGCCCGGCATCGCCAGCGGCGACGTGCTGCCAGCCGCAGCCTTCACCGAGCCCAATGCTGGCTCCGACACGGCCGGCATGCAACTGCGCGCGGTCAGGCAGGGCGACAGCTACATCCTCAACGGCCCCAAGACCTGGATCACCTTCGCCAACCGGGCAAACCTGATGACCGTGCTGGCCCGCACCGACCCCGACGCCAGCAAGCGCCATAAGGGCCTGTCCATGATCGCGGTCGAAAAGAAGCCGGGCAACGATTTCATGCCGCCGCACCTGACCGGCGCGCCGATCCCGACCATCGGCTACTATGGCATGAAGTCCTTCAGCCTCAACTTCGAGGACTTCGAGGTCCCGGCAGAGAACGTCATCGGCGGCGTCGAGGGCCGCGGCTTCTACCAACTGATGGGCGTCTACGAGACGGCGCGCATCCAGACCGCCGCGCGCGCGGTGGGCGTGGCCCAGGGCGCGTTCGAGGCCGCTTTGCAGTATGCCCAGGAGCGCCAGCAGTTTGGCCGCCCCATCGCCGAGTTCCAGGTGATCCAGCATAAGCTGGCCCACATGGCCACCGACATCGAGGCCGGCCGCCAGCTCACCTACTACGCGGCCCAGAAGAAGGACTCCGGCCAGCGCAGCGACCTGGAGGCTGGCATGGCCAAGCTGTTCTGCGCCGACATGGTGGAGAAGGTGACCAGCGAGGCCTTGCAGATCTTCGGCGGCTACGGCTACGCCATGGAGTACCCGGCCCACCGCTTCTGGCGCGACGGCCGCATCTTCAAGATCTTCGAGGGCACCAGCGAGATCCAGGCCGAGGTGGTGGCCAAGCGGCTGATACCGGAGAAGAAGTGAACAGTGAGCAGTGGGCAGTGAACAGTGCATGACGGTTTTGACTGTTCACTGTTTACTGTTCATTGCTCTGAGGGAGCACACTATGAACCTGACTTTCACCCCCGACAGCATCGCTGGCGTGGTGCAGCGCATCGAGGCGGCGAATGAGCATTTCAAGCAGCGCTATCCAGGCGACGTGACCAGCCGGCAGCCGGTGCATACGGTCTACGGCGGCGCGCATCTGTTCAAGGCCGACACGGCCGGCAAGCTGGGCGGCATCGGCCTGCGCAACATGGACGCCTACGCGCCCAATTTCGTGGTCTTCGCCAAGGCCTTGGGCCTGCCCGGCGCAGCGGTTTTGCCCGGCACCGAGGCTGAGGTGGCGCACCTTGCCGAGATCATCGAGCGCGACCGCGACGCGGCCAGCTTCAGCAACGAGCCAGCCTGGATGGCCTACACCGTCTACACGCGCGTGCGCGAGAAGCTACAGCGCGAGCCGGTGGAAGACTACCGCGTCGACTTCGAGGACGGCTACGGCAACCGGCCCGACGAGGAGGAGGACCTGCACGCGGTCAACGTCGGCCAGCAACTGGCGGCGGGCGTTGCGGCCGGCGGCCTGCCTCCCTTCATCGGTATCCGCATCAAGCCCTTTACCCTGGAGAGCTACAAGCGCGCCGTGCGCACGCTGGACCTGTGCATCACCGCCCTGGCCCAGGCCAGCGGCGGCAAAGTGCCGGCCAACTTCGTCGTGACGCTGCCCAAGGTGACCATGCCGGAGCAGGTGACAGCGCTGGCAGACCTGGTGGACGAGCTGGAAGCCAAGAATGGCATTGCGGCCGGCGCCATCGGCCTGGACCTGATGATCGAGACCCCGCAGTCGATTATCGACCACAGCGGCGCCAACACCGTCAACCTGCTGGTGCGGGCCGGCCGCGGCCGGGTCAGGTACTGCGCCTACGGCACCTACGACTACACCGCGCTGGTCAACATCACCGCCCACTACCAGACCCACACCCACCCGGCGGCCGACTTCGCGCGCCACGTCCTGCAGGTCAGCCTGGCGGGCACAGGGGTCAGCATCAGCGACGGCGCGACCACGACCATGCCCATCGGTCCGCACCGCGCGACCAAGGACAAGCCGCTGACGCCGCAGCAGGAGGCCGAGAACCTGGCCGTGGTGCACAGCGCCTGGAAGCTGCACTACGACAACGTGCAGCACTCGCTGCGCCACGCCTACTATCAGGGCTGGGACCTCAACCCGGCCCAGTTGCCGGTGCGCTATGCGGCCATCTACACCTTCTTCCTGGAGAGCCTGGACGACGCCAGCCGGCGGCTGAACCGCTTCGTGGACGCGGCAGCCCAGGCCACGCTGAGCGGCAACATGTTCGACGACGCAGCGACAGGACAGGGGCTGCTCAACTTCTTCCTGCGCGGCATCGCCTGCGGCGCGATCACTGAGGAAGAGGCCATGGCCACCGGCGTCACGCTGGAGGAACTGCACGGGCGCTCGTTCGTGAAGATCGTGCAGAACCGGGCGTATAAGAAGTCGGTGTAACTTGATGCGTGCTGGTCGGACTGGAGAGGGACACAGAGAGCACAGAGGAGACACAGAGAGCGCAGAGAGGTGCGGAGTTGTACTGGCTGTATCGGCCAATTGCACAAATGCACTCCGTCTCTCTGTATGCTCTGTGCCTTCTCTGTGAACTAGCGTGACTGTGAAACGCAAGGTCAATGACGCTGCCGTCTCTCTGTGAACTCTGTGCCTCCTCTGTGAACTCTGTGTCCTGGCCTTCTACCCAGTAGCCCAATCTCTCGTTCTCGGACACGGATGCGCCGTTTTCCAGCGTGTCCGTGTTTCTATCTCGGGCGGCATTGTGCTATTGCTGTTGATGGGCAGGGGAGTGTGGTATAATTGGAGACATGAACCAAGTGAGGCAAGACCAGGATCTTTTGGCGGAATATTTCGCTGGTTGGCTACGCCAGCATGTCGACCAGCTTTGGCAGGAACGAGGGTTGACTGTCGATGATATGGAGCAGTGGCTGGTCGATGAAAACCGCCCGCACCCTGACCTGGCCCAACGGCGCCGACTTCGATCCCGAGACGCTGCGCAACTGGCCGGAGTACAAAGATGAGCTGGCCGCGCGGGCGCAGCATTAGGATTTGGTGATTATGTAGAAGCGAAGCGACGACTGATCGAGTGAAGCAGTCGTCCAACCTGGAGGCTGAACATGGAAAGAGTGGATGTTGGCCAGTACATTGTGATCGACCCTGAAATCTGTCACGGCCAGATGACTTTCAAGGACACGCGCGTGCCGGTGGATACCGTGCTAACGTTCCTCGCCAAGGGTTACTCGGTCGATGTGTTGCTGTACAACTGGCCGGAGTTGTCTCGACCGGCCATCGAGGAGGCTGTGTCCCTTGCGTCGCAGTCCTTGCAGGCACGCTATGCTCCTTACCTGTCGGCCGCTGCGGCCACAAGTCAACATAGCTACTCAGTGACCGCGTGAGCCAGATCATTCTTGATGACCACAAGTGTGAGTACTGCAACGGAACAGTGAGCCCACGCTTGATGGAGCGCGAGGTTTTCAAGCACAAGAAAGGGTTTGTCATCCTTGAGAACGTAGTCATCGGCGTCTGCGATGGCTGCGGCGACCGCTACTACAGCGCCGATATTCTGCATACGGTGCACGAGATTGCGACGGGACGCCGCCAACCGGAGCGAACGGAGGCTGTCCCTGTGGCGTATGCAGGACAAGCAGGCGCTCTGATTCCCGCGTGAACCCCGTTTGTCGATGTGATCGAGGAGCGACGTTGAACAAGCCAGCAGACCCTGCGCAAGAACCGATGGAAGACCTGTGGGACGAACTGCACTGGGATGAGCTCTTCAAACGTACCCAAATGCAGTTGGCCGTCGCCGCCCGGCGCGCCAGGCAACAAATCGCTGCAGGCATGGCGACGCCGATGGACTACAACCAGCTATGAGAACCGATTTCATCGAACGCAGAGGCCGCATCAAAGACCTGGACCGCTCCTTCGATCTGGAATTCTGGCAGGCCCAGCCCGCTCAGGCGCGCTTCGACGCAACCTGGGAGTTGGTTCTGCATGCGTGCAAAGTGAAGGGTATCGATGTTCGTCAACTCCGACTTCAGCGGGATGTTGAGGTTTATGGACGACAACAACTGCAAACACGCTCGGTACGGAAATCGCCATTTGAGCGTGTTTGCCAATCCTGTGTCAACGTTCCTGAAGCGGAATAGACATTCCCTATGCCGTTCGTACATGGGCATGCGATCCCCTACATAATAGTTGACGGAGTACGAGGAGGCCATTTTGAAACCATACCTAGCCACTAGAGTACTTGGATCTATCGCATGCTTCTTGGTATGTATGTTGATAGTATCTTGCAGTGGAAACGAACGAGAGATTCTGGGCACATGGAGTTGTCCCGGTTTCAGCTTGGAATTCCTAAAGGAAGGGAATGGGATTTTCATAGATGACAGGGATCAACTTGGGTTTTCCTATGAACTTCTTGAGGGTGATCGTTTGCTGATTGATTTTGGGCTTGGGCGTATACTTACGGGGCCATCCGGTAAGGCGATAGGCGTCGTCGACGTATCCAACAACATGCTCATTCTTGGAGGCGAAACAAGCTGCGTTAAACGGACAAACTGAGCCGTGAGCGGCCACTCCTCAGACCACCCAGGTGCTTTCAGCATAACCCGTGCCTACTGTCAACTTTCTTAACCAAGACATCGTTGCTGACGAAGCCAACTGGTGACTATTTGCGTGGTTTCTGCTGTGGTCGTAATGATCACGCACTGAATGATCGTAGGGCATCGGGCACCAAGATATCATGCAACACCTTAGGTGCCCGGCACTTCAGAACTGAATGGGAGTTTGCTATGACAGGAAACGATCCCCAACCCCTTGTAACCGCCCTCCACGCCTGGGAATCCGGCGACCTGGCCAAGTCCATCGAACGCGCGCCAGAGCGGCCCGAGGCGCAGGCCTTCCAGCGCCTCTCGACGCCCCTGGACGCCGGCCCGCAGCCGCCGCCCGAGGCCGACCAGCAGTGGTATCTGGAGCACCTGGGCTTCCCCGGCCAGTACCCCTTCACCCGCGGCGTGCAGCCCACCATGTACCGCAGCCGCTTCTGGACTATGCGCCAGTACGCAGGCTACGGCACGGCGGCCGAGGCCAACGAGCGCTTCAAGTACCTGCTCAGCCAGGGCCAGACCGGCCTGAGCGTGGCCTTCGACCTGGCGACGCAGATCGGCTACGACAGCGACGACCCGCTGGCGGCCGGCGAGGTGGGCCAGGCCGGCGTGGCCATCGACTCGCTGGCCGACATGGAGGCCATGCTGGACGGCATCCCGCTGGACCGGGTCAGCATCAGCATGACCATCAACGCGCCGGCCAGCGTACTGCTGGCCATGGTCATCGCCGCGGGCGAGAAGCGCGGCGTGCCGGCCAGCAAGCTCACCGGCACCATCCAGAACGACATCCTCAAGGAGTACGTCGCGCGCGGCACGTACATCTTCCCGCCCGGCCCCAGCGTGCGCCTGGCGGCCGACACCATCGCCTACTGCGCGCGCGAGGTGCCCAAGTGGAACGCGATCAGCGTCAGCGGCTACCACATCCGCGACGCCGGCAGCACGGCGGCCCAGGAGATGGGCTTCGCCGTCGCCAACGCCATGGCCTACATGGATGCCGTGCTAGAACGCGGGGTCAGCATCGACGACTTCGCCGGCCGCATCTCGTGGATCTTCAACACACAGAACAACTTCTTCGAGGAGGCGGCCAAGTACCGCGCGCTGCGCCGGCTGTGGGCCACCATCCTCAAGGAGCAGTACGGCGCCAGGAAGCCGGCCAGCATGACGCTGCGCACCCACATCCAGACGGGCGGCGCGACGCTCACCGCGCAGCAGCCCCTGAACAACATCGCTCGCGCCGCGTTCCAGGCGCTGGCCAGCGTGCTGGGCGGCATCCAGAGCATGGCGCTGAGCTGCTACGACGAGGCGCTGGCCCTGCCTACCGAGGAGGCCCAGGCCACCGCGCTGCGCACCCAGCAGATCATCGCCCACGAGATCGGCGCCACCGAGGTGATCGACCCGCTGGCCGGCTCTTACTACGTGGAGAGCCTGACCGACACCCTGGAGGCCGAGGCGCGCGACCTGATCGCCAAGATCCAGGAGCTGGGCGGCTCGGTCAAGGCCATCGAGGGCGGCTGGATGCAGCAGCAGATCGCCGACTCGGCCTGGCGCGCGCAGAAGGCCGTCGAGTCGGGCGAGCAGGTCATCGTCGGCGTCAACGCCTACCAGACGCCGGGCGAGGAGCGGCCCGTGGGCATCTTCCGCCCCGACCCGGAGACCTACCGCACCCAGCACGCGCGCCTGGAAAAGCTCAAAGCCGAACGGGACACGAAGGCCGTGCAGGCGGCGCTGGAGCGGATGCGCCAGACCGCCCAAGCCCCGGCCGGCCCCGACAGCAACCTCATGCCCCCCATCCTCGACGCCGTGCGCGCGTACGCCACCCTGGGCGAGATCTGCGGCGTGCTGCGCCAGGAGTGGGGCGAGTATGAGCCGCCGACAGTCATTTGAGGTAGATTGGTAGATTGGTAAGGTGGTAGATTGGTGAGTCGCCGCCAGGACCGCTACCTCGCCAGGGACGACCACTTTACCAATCTACCACTTTACCAATGTACCACGTCCGGAGGTTCCCCATGCCCCAACACCGCCTCTGCGCCGAGAGTGACCTGCGCGTGGGTGAGAAGAAGGCTTTTAGCGCGGGCGACATGACGATCATTCTCTACCGGCTGAAAGATGGCTTCTATGCCACGCAGCGGCTGTGCACCCACACCTTTGCGCCGCTGGACAAGGGCAAGGTGGTGGACGGCGACGCCATCCAATGCCTGTATACCCCCTCCGAAAGGACTTCCCATGCTAGACCAAAGCTACATCGGCAAGAAACTTCCCACCATTCGCTACCAGGTGGACGCCAGCAAGATCCGCGAGCTGGCTACAGCACTGGGCGACGACAACCCGATCTTCCACGATAAGGCGGCCGCCCAGGCGGCTGGCTATCCCGACATCGTGGCGCCGCTGACCTTCCCGTCGCTGTTCCGCTTCTGGGGCGGCACGGCGGCCGGCGCCGAGACGCGCAGCATCCTCGAACAGATGGGCGCCAACGTGCTGCGCATCCTGCACGGCGAGGAGCAGTACGAGTACTTCGGCACGCTGCACCCCGGCGACGACATCAGCGGCGAGCTGGAGATCGTCAGCATCGACCGCAAAGAAGGCTCTTCCGGCGCGATGGATATGGTCCGCACCCAGGCTATCTACCGCAAGCAGACCGGCGACGTGGTGGCCATTGCGCGGGCGACGATGGTAGTGCGTTGGTAGATTGGTAGATTGGGGACTGGTAAATTGGTGGAGTTGTGCGCGGCGACGACTCCCGACCAATCTACCAATGTACCAATCTACCCATGACCTGTGAGGAACAACATGACACCCAACTACGACACAATCCAAATCGGCGACGCGCTGCCCAGCCTGAGCAAGCCTCCTATCACCGAGGTGCAGTTGGTGCGCTACAGCGGCGCGAGCGGCGACTTCAACCCCATCCACACGGTTCACCAGGCCGGCGTGGACAGCGGCAACAACGGCGTCATCACCCACGGCATGGTGATCATGGGCTTCGTCGGCCAGATGATCACCAACTGGGTGCGGCCCGGCCAGGTCAGGAAGTTCGGCGTACGCTTCACCGGCATCAGCCGGCCCGGCGACGAGATCACCGTCAGCGGCAAGGTGCTGGAGAAATTCGAGGCTGACGGCGAGCGGCGCGTGCGCTGCGAGGTCGAGGCTGTCGACCAGGCCGGCCAGCGCAAGGTGAAGGGGGAATTTGTGGCGGCGCTGTAGCGCAGATGGCAAGTTGCAGGCGCAGGTAACAAATCAAGAGCGCCCGCAGTTCCTTGGAGGGATTGCGGGCGCTTTGCAGAGTCAGGGATTGAGGCTCAAGACCGCTTCTGCGCACCGCCCTGCCCTGACCATCCTCTGAGAAATCAAGCAGGAACGCACAGAAACCCGCCGGGTCTCTACGGACCTCAAACACACCCGAACGATTTGCCTGGTCTACCACGGTTTGGACCATACCTGATGCGTACACGGCCAACATGAACTCGTCCAGTTTTGTGTTGTTCGCGCTGCAAATTGCCGCCATGCTGGCCTGCGCCATGCTATGCGGACAGATCGCGCGCAGGCTCGGACAGCCTGCTGTGTTGGGTGAGATGGTCGGAGGAATCATACTCGGACCCACCGTCTTCGGCGCTCTGGCGCCCACACTCTTCAACGGGTTGTTTCACGCTTCGGCCGAGGTGACCGCGGCGCGGGACGCCGTCATCAAGCTGGGTATGCTGTTCTTCCTGTTCATCGCCGGCCTGGAGGTCAACCTCTCCAACCTGAAGCGGCTGGGTAAACGGGCGATCCTGATCGGTTCGGTGGGCACGGTGCTGCCCCTGGCGGCCGGCGTCGTGCTGGCTTATGCGCTGCCGCGTGCATTCTGGGGGCCGCAAGTCGACTCGCATTTTTTCGCCTTCGCCTTGTTCCTGGGACTAAATCTGGCTAACTCAGCCAACCCCGTAATTGCCCGCATTCTGATGGACTTGGGGCTGTTGAAGCACGATATCGGTACTGTCATCATGACCGCCACCGTCATCGACGACCTGATCAATTGGACGTTGTTTGCCATCATCCTAAGCCATGTCATTCCGCCCGGATCGGGCAATGCCAACATGGCAACCGGCATCGGTCTGCTGGTCCTGTTCTTTGTCGTGGTGCTGGGCGTTGGCGGCTGGCTAGGGCCGAAGGCATTGCACTGGGCCCGGCAGCGCTTACAATGGCCCACAGCTTTCATCGCCCTAAGCGCCCTGGTCATTCTGCTAGCCGCCGCCGCGGCCGAGGCGCTGGGCGTGCATGCCTTCCTGGGCGCCTTCCTCATCGGTGCTGCATTGGGCGGCAGCGGCGAAGAGCGCAACGAGGCCTACGAAGTGATCAGTGTCTTTGCGCTGAGCTTCTTCGCCCCGATCTACTTCGTGTCGATGGGACTCAACGCCAACTTCATCGCCGACTTCGACTTTGCGATGGTGGCGGTCGTCGTGACCGTCGCTTGTGTCAGCAAGATCGGCGGTGTGCTGCTAGGATCCCGGCTGGCTGGCATGCCGCTCAGCCGGGAGTCGTGGGCCATCGGCTTCGGCTTGAACGCGCGCGGCGCCACTGGTATTGTCCTGGCCGGCGTCGGCCTGGAATATGGGCTGATCGACGAGCGCATCTTCGTCACCATGGTTGTCATGGCCCTGGTGACGTCTCTTCTGTCCGCCCCGGCGATCAGTCGGCTGATGGGCAAGTCCAGGGCCAACAACTTGACGCCGGGTGAACCAAGTAGCTGACGTCGCTAGTCGTCAGCTTGTTCTACGCACTGCTAGTCGGTTTGACCTGCTAACCTGTTTGGCTTATAATCGGCTCCTGCCAGAACAATCCAGTCGCTCTAACTCCGATCCGCCGCCCTTCCTGTCTGACGACGGAGGCCGGCGGATTTTGTTGTTCATGAGATGTCCATGCCATCCCGTCGAAATCTTGCCCAGCTTTATCGCGATGAGTTTGCCGGCTACAACGCCAGCAAGTTTCGCCAGGACCTGCTGGCCGGCCTGACCGTGGCCGCCGTGGCCCTGCCACTGGCGCTGGCTTTTGGCGTCGCCTCAGGCGCCAGCGCGGCAGCCGGCCTGGTGACGGCAATTGTGGGCGGTCTGGTCATCGGCGCGCTGTCGGGCGCACCGTACCAGATCTCCGGCCCGACCGGCGCCATGAGCGCGGTACTGATCATCCTGGCCCAGCAGTACGGCTTGACCGGCGTCTGGCTGGCGGGCGCCATCGCCGGCGTGCTGTTGCTGGTCATCGGCCTGCTGCGCCTGGGCCGCTTCATCGCCTTCGTGCCGGCGCCGGTGGTCACCGGCTTCACCTCCGGCATCGCTCTGATCATCTTCATCGGCCAGATCGACAACTTGCTGGGCATCCAGACGCCCGGCGCGCACTCGGCTACCGAGAAGGTGCTGGGCTATTTTCAGGGCGGTTTCACCGTCGACTGGCGCGCCGCCGCGTTGGGCGTCTTAGTGATCCTGACCATGCTCCTGTGGCCGCGCCAGTGGGCGCTGCGCTTTCCCGCCTCGCTGCTGGGCATCATCCTTGCCACGGCGCTCAACAGTGTGCTGGGCTGGCCGGTGCCGGTCATCGGCGCGATCCCGCAGACGCTGCTGCTGGCCGACCGCCTGCAACTGGGCGCGATCCCGTGGGACAATCTGGGCGGCCTGATCGCGCCGATTTTGTCGATCACTGCGCTGGGCGCGGTCGAAAGCCTGCTGTGCGGCGCGGTGGCCAGCAACATGACCGGCATCCGCTTGCAGGCCAACCAGGAGCTGATTGCCCAGGGCGTGGGCAACATCGTCATTCCCTTCTTCGGCGGCGTGCCGGCCACAGCCGCCATTGCCCGCACCAGCGTCGGCATCAAGTCGGGCGGCCAGACCCGGCTGGTCAGCATCATCCACGCGCTGGCTTTGCTGGCGTCCATGTTCGTCCTCGCGCCGGTCATGTCGCGTGTGCCGCTCAGCGCGCTGGCCGGCGTGTTGATGGTCACAGCCTGGCGCATGAACGAGTGGGAGTCCATCCACACCATCTTCAGCAGGCGCTTCAAGACCGCCATGGTCACCTTTACCGTCACCTTGCTGGCCACCATCACCTTCGACCTGACCCAGGCAATCTTGATCGGCGTGTTTCTGTCGGGGCTGGTCTATCTGAGCCAAAGCGCCAGCATCGACATCGCCGTGCAGGAGGTCGATCCAGAGAAGCTGCGCCAGCGCGGCATCGAGAATGCAGGGCATTGCCGCCACGTCAAGGTTGCCTATCTGACCGGTCCGCTCTTCTTCGCAGCCACCGGCAACTTCAACGAGGCCTTCGCCCGCGTCGATAACACCCATGCCTTGATCCTGTCCATGCGCGCCGTGCCGCTGATCGACACCTCGGGGTTGGAGGCCATGGCCGCGCTGCACAAGCGCTTGCAGGCGGCCGGCGGACGGTTGATGCTGGCGGCTGTCAACGACAAAGTGCGCGCCTATCTGGACCGCGGCGGCGTGAGCGAGCTGATCGGCGAGCAAAACATCTTCTGGAGCGCCGACCAGGCCATCGTCGCGGCCGAGGCGTTGGGCTGTCCCTACTGCCAGGCGTCCTTGGCTTGATTGTGAGAGGTGCTACCGGTCTAGCGCCGATACTCCTCTCCGCAATCCCCACTCACCCTGGTTCACTCCAGCAGAGATAGCAGCCGCAGCCGCAGGCCGGCCGGCGGGCTGAGCAGCGTCATCGAACGGTACAGCGCCTCCAGCCGCGCCAGGTCGACTTGCGCCAGCGCGGCCAGGTAGGCCAGGTCAGGGGGCAACAGCGAGTGGAAGCGGCCCAGTTCCAGGTAAGGCAGGAGGTGCGGCATCAGCCGGCGCGCGGCGTCATGGGCCAGGGCGTCATTCCACGGCGGCAGGGTGACCAGCCCGGCCGGCAGGCGCAGACAGTGCTCGTTGAGCCGCGCCACCGCGGCGTCCTCCTCGTCCAGCTCCGCTTGCAGCAGGCCCGCCAGCAGCGCGCCATATAGGTCGCCCCAGAAGTGGAAGAGCAGCGCGCCGGTTTCGTCATGCACCAGCGCCATCTGGCCCGGCGCCAGCCCCAGGTGCGCGGCCACGGCCTGGCTCACGTCCAGCGGCACGGCGAAGGGGGCAGGGACGAACCGAAGCGTCTCCTCGGTCGGCTGGCCGGCCGCCGGCCGCACCCCCAGCCGATAGCGGTCGCGCCACACCACCTCCAGCAGCCGGCCGCCCAGCAAGAACGTCTCACCCACCCTGCGCATCTGGCCGGTCTGGGCGATGACGCGGCCGTTCCACGCGTCCACCACCTGCAAGACCAGCGGGTCCGCGCCGATGTTGCTGTAGATCTCGTGCGCGTCGGCCAAATCGTGCAGGCGCTGCGCCGGCCGCCATTCGCCGATCCCACCCCGCCGTAGAAAGTCAAGCGCCGTCAGGTGATCCAGGATCTGGCGCAGCGCCTTGTCGGTGACCTCGGCTGGCGCGATGCGGCGTAGGTCGGCCAGGCGCACGGCGCCGGTGGGGCTTTGCTTGAGCAGGCTGAAGGTCTGCTGGACGAGGACGGAGGGGCGGAAGGCGGGGTGTGAAGGAGCGGGGAGCGGAGAGCGGGGACCGGATTGGGCGAGGGCTAGGAGGGCGGCGAAGCGGGATTGTTCCAGGGCCGAGCGGGGCAGGCAGAGCACGCGGGTGAGGCCGGTGCGCCGGCCGCCGCGGCCGATGCGCTGCAAGAACGAGGTCAGCGTGGGCGGCGGGCCGACCAGCGCCACGTCGTCGATGCTGCCGATGTCGATGCCCAGCTCCAGCGTCGAGCTGGCCACGCAGACAGCCACGCTGGCCTGGGCGAAGCCGTCCTCCACCGCGCGGCGCTCGGCCGGGTCTAGGTTGGAGTAGTGGACGAAGACAGCCGCCTCGAAGGGCAGGTGCTGGCGCAGGTAGGCGGCCGTCTGCTCGACCTCGTTACGGCTGTTGCAGAAGACCAGCGTCTTGCGCACGCCCAGCCCGCCGCCGGCCCGCAGCGCTAGAGCCGTCGCCAGGTCGGCCAAGCCGTGCATGGGCTGCACGGCGGCCTCGATGGCCCGCCCGCCGCCGGCCTCGACGATGTGCGGCGCGCCAGCCGTTTCGTCATCGCCAGCCAGGTAGCGTCCGACTACGCCCACCGGATCAGGGATGGTGGCCGACAGGGCGATGCGCTGCAAGGGGATGAGCGGCTCGACACCGGCCTGCCCTTGGCTATAGCGGCGCACGTGTTCGATGCGGCGCAGCAGGCAGCGCAGGTGGTCGCCGCGCACGCCGCCCTCGAAGAGGTGGATCTCGTCCAGCACGACCGCTTGCAGCCCGGCCAGCAGCCGCGGCTCCCGCGTCAGCAGCGAGTCGGTCGATTCGGGCGTGGTGATAAGCACGGTTGGCGGCCGGCTGGCGGAGACGGGACCGGTGTCGCCGCTCTTCATGCCTAAAATGACCTGCAACTGCGCCAGGGGCGGCGCCAGCCGCTCGTACAGGTCGCGCACCAGCGCGCGTGTGGGACAGATGTAGAGGACGCGCAGGCTGGGCTCGTCGCCGGCCGGCGCGGCCCATCCCAGCACATGCCGCTCCAACAGGGGCGCGATTACCGCCTCCGTCTTGCCGGAGGCCGTGGGCGCGATGAGGAGGGTGTTGTGTCCGTCGAGGATCGGGGGGATTGCCTGTTGCTGGACGGGTGTCAGGCTGCCGTGGCGGGCGAAGAAGGGGGACCAGGTGAAGGGGAGTTGGGCCTTGACCTCAATAACGTCGCTCATCGCATCTGCTGCCGCAACTCGTCCAACAAAGCCGTCACTTCGTAGTCCGGGTAGAGGTACAACAGGTCGAACAGCTCCACCGTCAGCCGCACGACGCCGCGGATGCTGAGGCGGCCGCTTTTCGTGCCCAACGCCAGGTGCTCGGCCGCGGCCCGGCGCACCTGGCGCTGCCGCTCGTCGATCTCGTAGCCGTAGGCCTCCCTGTGGTAGCCCATCACTACCTGCATGAACTGGCCGATCTCCTGCGCCGAGTGGTGCGGCTCCAGGCTCAGCACCTGGCCGTCGTCCAGCCAGCTCTCCAGCGGCAGGCGGTTCTCGCTGCGGGTGACGGTGAACAGGAAGAAGAGCGACTGGCGGTCGCTGTAGGCCGGGGGATAAGCGCGCCAGCGGTGCTGCGGCAGCATGTCGGGCGTGATGCGCGTCTGCCGCTCCTGCAAGGCGGCGTAGATCAGGGCGCTGAAGAACTCGTCGGCCTTGGGGCGCTGGTAGGCCGCCAGCAGGGAATAGCTCTCGGCCTCGTCGATCAACACGCACAGCCCGCTGTAGCCGGCCAGCCGGGCCAGCACGCTGACGCCGCTCAGCAGATAGGCGATCTGGCGGCCGTTGTGACCCACGGTGTAGATGCTGGGGAACTTGAGCCCGCGCGGCAGGCCCTTGGCCATGATCGGTGTGCGCCGGCCGCCGCTCAGCCACTCGCGCCAAGCCTTGCGCTGCCGCGCCGACGAGGTCTGGTCGATGGCGTACAGCCCCACGTCCAGCGGGTCGTTGGCCTCGCTGGTGGCCGACCAGAGATGGCCGCGCCAGTTGGACACGGACAGCGCCTTGTCGATCAGCGGCTCCAGCCCGCGCTCGTCGCTGTCCGGGTAGCGCAGGCCGCGCAGCAGGCTGCTGTAGATGGCGACCGCGCGGTGGGCCGGCACTTCGCCCAGGTCCAGGCTGGTGGTCGCGACCAGGAAGTTGCGCGCCAGCGCCTCTTGCGCCGTCAGCTCCACCAGGTGGGTCTTGCCGAAGCCGTACTCGCCGATCACCGCCCGCACCGCGCCGCCGGTCTGGTGCGCCGCAGCCAGCCCCTCGACCAGGCTGGCCCGCTCGCCTTCCAGCCCGATAGTCAGCTCCTTGATGTGCTGCACCGGGGCCACGCCGACGCGCAGCGCCTCCAGCAGTTGGCGCGCGCCGTACTGGCTGGGCGGCATGGGCTGGCTGTCCAGCACAGGCAGCGGCGCGGCCGGCGCCAGCGTTACCTGGCCCTCACCCACGAACTCCTGGCGCGGCCGGCGAAAGCGCAGCCCGCTCTCGAAGCGCACCAGCCACTCGCTCCCGTTGCGGTAGATAGCCGCAACGACGCCCTTGCCATATTGGGGATGTTCGACGCTGGCGCCGATGCCTCTGGAATTAACCATTCACCAATTCACCATTCACCAATTAACAATTGAAAAGGTCCCGATACGCCGCACACGGGTTTCGATACGCCGCAGACGGCTACTCAACCCACGGACACTTGACAATCAGTACGGCGGCGTATCACCGCCGCTCAGATCATCCACCTGCCCGCGGATGATGGCAATCGCCTCCTCCTCGGCTAGCACGTGCTCGCCGGTCGCGTGTTGGCGGGCCAGCTCGCTGACGAAGGATTTGACGAACAGCCGGCGGTGGCTGATGTCCAGAAAGACGTCCCGCGCCACGTTGGCCAGAATCGCGGCGTTGGCGTACTGCACCTTGTGATCCAACTGCGCGCCGAAGGCCAGCTCGTAGATCGGGATCAGCTTCTCGCCGATGGCCAGCATCAGGTCGTTCTCGGCCAGGTCCAGGTGATCCAGGCTGATCTGCGGGCTGAAGTGGTTGATGCGGCTGAAGCGGCCGGGCGTGCGGATGCGCTGCTGCAAGGCCGGGTAGCGCGGGACGACATCGTTGATGAACTGGGGCGGCGCCGCGTAGACGAACATCGCGCCCGGCAGCTCATCGCGGCAGCGGTCGATGACCTCGCGCAGGTTGTCGGTGGCCAGCTTCTCAGCCTTGCCCCCAATGCTGGCCATGCGATCCACCTCGTCGAAGAGCAGGAGGAGGCCGCTGTAGGAGAGGGCGCGAATCACCTGGGCCAGCGAGCGCAGCATGCGGAAGGCGTTGGGCTTGCTGATTTTGCCGGCCACACCCAGCTCACGCAGCACGGCCGTGTCGGCCGGCGTGGTGGCGTCGCCCATCAGCCAGCGGGTCAGGCTGTCCAGCCGCTCCTCCTGGTCGCGAATCAGCGCCTCGAAATAGGCCAGCACCGCGTTCTTGTAGGCCAAACTGTCCACCGTGGCCAGCTCCAGCGTGTCGATTAGCGCCCGGTAGTTGGGGTGATTGGCCGTCTCCAGGCTGAGCGGGCCGCCCACCACCCGCTCCAGCGTGCCCTCCAGAAAGCGCCCCAGGCCGTACTCGTCGCTGGCAGCCTCGTCGGCCTCGTGCCAGATCAGATTGCGCGCCACGGCCGCGTAGACCGCGCGTTGATCGTTGTAGGGGGTCTCCACCGGGCTGAGATCGACCTTGCTGACCGCGAAGCCGCGCTCCCAGGCCAGGTCGCGCAGGCAGTAGAGGAAGTGCGACTTGCCGCTGCCGTAGTCGCCGACGACCATCTTGTAGGCCGCGCCGCCGTCCTGCAGGTAGGAGGAAAAGTAGAACTGGTCCAGCGCGTCCAGCAGCGACTGGTTGCCGGCGTTGAAATACTGCACGCCCTTGACCGGCGGTGTGCCGCTGCTGCCCAGCACCTCGACGATCTGGCGGGCCAGGGATGGGGTTAGGGGCATGGGTTACTCCGTAGTCATACACGACCGATGGATGTCATGCTGAGGCTTGGCGAAGCATCTCCAGTGTGCATGCGCCGAGATGCTTCGCCAAGCCTCAGCATGACACACGTGTGTTGTCGTTTGCCAAGGCGCTCTCAGGCAGGCAAGGTCTGAGGGTGACACTATTCGGCAGCAAAGGTCAGGTCCGAGTAGTACTCGCCATCCAGCGCGCTCTGCGGCAGCCAGATGCTGCGCATGGGGTTGTCGGCCTGGCTCTTGGTGGCCACGCCCAGGCGCAGGTGCTGGGTCTTGCCGTCGACCTCGACCGTCGGCGCAGCCTGGGCCAACACCAGATCGCGCACGAAATGGGCTCGCTCGTAGTCCTTGAAGTTGCTGCGCGCCGGGCTGTTCCAGAAGCGCGGCGACTGGCGGTTGAGCGTCACTTGGCTGTAGACTTCGACGATGTTGATGCGCTTGCCGGCCGGCGCCTTCTGCCGCTTGGCAAGCTGATCCTGCCAGGCCTTGTGGAGCTCAGTCACGAAGGCCGGCACGTCGATGCTCCGTTGCACGATGGACTTGGTCTGCTGGTCGTAGGCCTTGACGATGGCGTTGAGGGACAGCGCGAGCGGCGAGGTCAGGGCCTCCTTGCCGTAGAACCACTGCGCCTTGCGCGCGCCCATGTCGATGTGCAGGGCCAGCGAGTCCACCACCAGCGTCGGCGGCCGGCCTTCCACGGCCTGGCCGCGCTGCTCGAAGACATGCTTCAGATCGCGGGCGAACTCGAAGGCCAGGCTGTCCAGGCCGTGCTCCGTCTGCTGGGCAAAGGCGGCCACAGCCGCGGCCAGGGTGGGATCGTCCAGCCGCGCCGCAGCCTCCTTCAGCCTGGCCAGGTGCTTGTGCATGGCGATGGCGTCCAGGGTTTCATCGCTGGCCAACGCGACTGCGCGTTTGAGGGCGGCTGTGGCCGCATGGAGGGCCTGGTATTGTGGATCGAGGGTCGATTGGGCTGTCTGCAGATGAGCCAAAAGCAAAGGATTCATGGGCAAAAGTCCTCACACGAAACGGGGTGGTAGAGCAACCGGCGGCTGACTTGACCGTAATTATAGCCGCAGCCCTACCTGTGGCAAATTGCGTCCAGCCTGCATATCATCCGCGCAGCGGATCACGCCGCGGCATCCGATTGCGCTCCGCTCACATCGACGCCACGCTCCGCCAACAGGGCTCGCACAGCCGCTACATCTTGCGTCGTGACGCGGGCCATGCCCAGCCGGGCCTGCGGCGGCCAGGCTTTGAGGACGCGCGCCATGGCTGGATCGGCCAGCAGCTCCTCCAGCGTCTCCTGGCTTTTGAACTGCACAATGGTCACGGTCTGCAGGCTGGCCGCGCCGTAGTAGCTGGCCCAGGCCTTGATTTGCTGCTGCAAGGCGGCCGGCACGCCGCCCACAGCCATGACCTCCAAGGCGACAATCATTGCTGCCGGGTCCATGCCTGCCTGCCGCGCCCGGCTGACGCTGCCGCGCGTGACCCGCCAGCCCTCGGTTGTCTGCTCACTGATGGCCTGCAAGCGGCCGTAGGCGTAGATGCTGGGGCTTCGATGTACGAAATCGATACGCCCGTCCGCGGCCAGGGTGATGCTGTCGCGGTGGGCGTTGGCCGGATCGGCGCTGCGCGCGGGCAGCTCGCCGGCCGCCAGCAGGGCCTGCTCCAGCGTGTCCATGCGGCTGGCTCGCACCAGCAGGCCGGTCGGGGAGATGCGTTTCACGATGGCCGGCCGCAGGGTTGGGTTGTCCAGCAGCGCATCGGCCTGCTCAGGCGTGGTCTCCAGCCAGCCCACGCGGCCGCGGATCACGATGCGCTCGAAGTCACTCTGCCATTCGGCCAGACTGCGGGCTACGTTCTGCGGCAGCGCGGCGCCTGTCGTCTGCTCCAGCCAACCCTGGATTTCGCCCGTGGTCTGGCCAGCCAGTTGGGCGCGGTAGATCGACTCGCGGCTGACCAGGTACTCGATGGCCCGTTCGGCATTCTGGCGCACGGCGAAGGTGTCCAGCCGGGCCAGCACCGCGTCTGAGATGGGGTCGAAGGCGAAGATATGGAAATTGGGCTGCACCACTACCCGGCCCGTCTCCTCAGGCACGGCCGGCGGCGCTTCCTGCAACAACAGCCAGCGTCCCATGTCGGTCAGGCGCACGGCTAGCGGCTTGCTTGGCGCCGCCCCACCCCGCGCCGCGGCCGTTACGTCGGATGTGTAGCCCAGGTCCAGCAGGCCCAGCCAGTACAGCCCTTCGGTCAGCACCGCCTCGATGAAGACTCGCTCGACGCGGTCCCAGCCTGCATCAGAGCCAGAGCCGTAGATGTACCATGCCCAGCCCAGGGGGTTGTATTGATAGCGCGAGCCGTAGTTGCGGTAGCTGTAGTTGCGGTCATCGTCCTTGATCGACTCCCAACCCAGCAGGAAATCGTCGTCGCGATCGTGCATGCCGTCTGTCAGGTCATCCAGGGCGATCCAGTTCTGGGAATTGGGCCGCGCCAGCCGGGCCAGATGGTCCACCACCTTCTGGCGCGCTTCGGCGATGCGCGGCGGCGCAGGCTCGGCCGGACTGCCCTCGGCGCTGGTCTGGCCTTGGACGTAGGTGCGCCAGAGCTCGTTCCACCAATTGCCTGCCAGCCAACGTCGGTAGGTGAGGCGCACTCGCTCGGTAGCCGATTGCTTGAGAAAGGGCGGATCGGGGCGAGGCGTGAGCTTGTCGCCGTTGAAGGTGAGCAGGTCCAGCGCAACGCTAAGCTGGCGCAGGAAAAGCACGCGGCGGAAGTCGGACTCCTTGGCCCCTTTGCCGATGGTTTCGGAGACCAGCAACTGGCCAGAGACGCGTTTCAGGTCGCTCAGGCGCAACAGCCCCGAGTTGAGCAAGGTCAAAGGCGTCTCACGCGCGGCGCTCCACAGCAGGTACAGGTCACGTTGGAAGGTGCGGGCCGATGCTTCCAGCGGCGTGGCAATCTGGAGCGTGGTCTGGCGCTGTTCTGACGGCGGCGGCAAGTGGCGCGCCACCTCTTCGGGGATGTAGACGAAGCGGCCGCCATCGAAGTTAAGCTTGGCGTTGGCAGGCTGGCGGTCGCCCAGCGTGTGCGTCCAGACCAGCCCCCAGCGCATCAGGTTTTCCAGCACCGCGCTGAAGTCCGGCCTGTCCGACGTCTTCTTGGGGGCCAATCTGGCCAAGGCGCCATAGCTGCGCGGCTTTGTCTCCTCCGGGGCTACCAGCCCGGATTGCTGCAAGAGGCTGCGAAAACGATCGGTGCGCAGCTCGCCGCCCTTGATCTGCAAGATCTGCAGGGCGCGCTGCTCCTGCTCGGAGAGTCGTTGCAAGGCCCGCTGGATGCGCTGCGGGTCGCCTACCAACTCAAGCCAAAGCAGGATCTTGTCATCCTTGAGCTTGGGAATCTCAGCCACGCCCGCCCACAGCAGCACCTGCCCCAGGGATGTGGCATTGAACGCCTCCAGGGCGTCGATCAGGGTGGGGGTCATGGCAGCACCTTGGGCGTGTAGCCGCGCCGCACCAGCTCAGCCGTGAGTGTGGGCACAGCGGCTGGATCCAACACCAGCAGACAGCGGGGCGATGCCTGGTAGACGGGGATGGCCAGCAGGTGGGTAATGGCCTGGATCTCAGCCAGCAGCACGTCCTCGCTCAGCTCGATCACGGCCAGGTTGTCGTAGAGGTGATGACGGCCGGCGCGGCTCTGCCAGGTGTCTAGCTGTTCGACCATGGCGCGCGGCAAGGGAAAGCCGGCCGCCGCAAATTGCTCCGCCACGTCAGCTACGCGCAGGCCGCGCTGCAAGGTAGCGCGCAGCGCAGCCGGCGCCAGCTTGAACACCCTGACATCGGATCGCTGGGCAGCCTCGGTGGCGATCAGCAGCGCCAGCCGGCGCAGATCACCCATCCAACGCGTAGTGCGGATCAACAGGTACTCGTTCTCGGCGAAGCCCAGCGCGTCGGGCGGCGCAGCCTGCGCCTCGCCCACCACCTCTGTCGCCGGCACGCGCACGGCTACCAACTGCTCGCTCTCGAAGCCCAACTCCACCAGTTGCAGCCAATAGGCTGGCCCGCGCAGCGCCGCGCGCAGCGCCTGGCCGTAGGTGGTGCGCCAGGTTGGCTCGTCGATCTGATGCGGGTCTAGCGCCTTGCTCCCCTCGTGCCAACGCAGGTAGAGGCTCACCTGCTGCCCCTGGCTGAAGGGGTCGCGAGCGGTCCGAAAGAACAGTGTGTCGAGCCGGTCTAGCTCGTACCAGACGCCGTGTTGCAGCCCTGCCAGCAGCTTGAACACCTGGGCGCGCATGGCATTGGTGACCAGTGCAATCTGGCCCGGCGTGACGGCGCCGTAGTAGTACAACGCCCGCAATTCATAGCCCTCGATGGCCGGCAGCGCCAGGTTCAGTTCGTTCCAAGAGCCCAGCGTCCGGTTCGCTTCAGGGCTGGTAGTGAACGCCACCGCGCGCAGAAAGCTCAGCCGCGCGACGGCATTGGCCTGATCCCAGTTGGCCCTGAGCGGTCCTGACTTGAGCCGCAGCCGCTGGTTTGTGACCGGCTCGGTCTGCAACACCCCGCCGTTGATCAGCAATTCCAACAAGAAGCGGGCCTTGTGCAGGTCGTCGGCCAGCCCGAAGCCCCAACGAGTCAGCAACTCCGGCGCCAGCAGGCTGGGTTGGGGCACGTAGTCTTCCTGTCGCTGCCTGAAATCGCGGCCGGCGAACACCGCTGGCGGCGTTTGGACCAGCGGCTGCTCAACTTCGACGGCGGTCAGCAGCACATCAGCTTGTTGCAAGAGATCAGTGCGGGTGATCAACCGGGTTGATGCAGGAGGCGCCGCCCGCCGCAGATGAGGCGCCTCGACCAAAGGTTGCCACGCAGCGTAGGCCGCAGGGATCTGATAGACGCCGTTGTTGCGATCGAAGACCAGGCAGCCGCCAGCCAGATTGGCCAGCAGGCCGCGAATGTCCTCCACGCTTAGATTGCTGCCTGACCCGGCGTTCATGGCCATCTGGATGCGCCCCACAGCGCCGCTGTCCCGGGCCATGACCCCCAGCCAGGCCAGCGCCTCGCGCTGATCCCCGGGTAACGACTGGACGATGCGCTGCATCTGCGCTTCGTCGGTCAGTTGCTGGAGCAGTTGATCGACGATTTCAACCTTGGCCGTGCCGTGCAGCGGCCAATTCCACCGCCGTGCGGCCTGGCGCAGGGCCTGAACCGTGAGATCCCCCAGGAAGACGCGCAATTGCGCGAGCGCGGCATCTTGCGTCTGTTGAGCCGTCGGGGCCGCAACATCACCAGGCGGCATGGTCTTCCTCCGGACGGTAGGGCGCCAGGTCGTCCCGGTAGAGGATCTCGTACTTGTAGCCTTGTTCGGTCAGGAACATCTGGCGCTTGGCGCCGAACAGTTGATCTTTGGTGTCGCGCATGACGATAGCATAAAAATGGGCCGGTCGCCCATCCTGCTTGGGCCGCAAAATGCGCCCCAGCCGCTGGGCTTCCTCCTGACGTGAGCCAAAGGTGCCGCTAACCTCGATAGCCACGCTGACATCGGGCAAGTCGATGGCGAAGTTGGCCACCTTGGAGACCACCAGGCAGCGCAGCGTGCCCTCGCGCATCTGCTGGTAGAGCTTTTGGCGCTCGCGCACCGGGGTCTTGCCGGTTAACAGCGGCGCGTTCAACTGCTCGGCGAGCTGGCTGAGCTGCTCCAAGTAGGTGCCGATTACCAGCACCTGGTCGTTGGGGTGTTTGGTGATAATCTGTTCCACCACGGCCAGCTTAGCCGGATCGGTGGCCGCGATGACGAACTGCTCGCGATTATCTGCCAGCGCATAGAGCAGGCGGCGCTCCTGGCTCATGTCCAGGCGAATCTCGTGGCAGTGCGCGGTGGCGATCCAGCCCTGGCGCTCCAGGTCCTTCCAGGGCACGTCGAACTTCTTGGGGCCGATCAGCGCGAAGACGTGGTCCTCCTTGCCGTCCTCACGCACCAGGGTGGCGGTCAGCCCCAGCCGGCGGCGCGCCTGCAGCTCGGCCGTCATGCGGAACACCGGCGCCGGCAACAAGTGTACCTCGTCGTAGATGATCAACCCCCAGTCGCGCTGCTGGAAGACGCCAAAATGCGGAAAGACAGCCGGGGTCAACGGTCCCTCTTCCTGGTCGCCCAGGTCGAAGTCGTCGTTCCAGAACTCCTCCAGCGCTGACCCCTTTTTGCGCCGCTCGCGATAGGTCAGGATCTGGTAAGTGGTGATCGTCACCGGCCTGATCTCTTTGCTGTCGCCGGTGTACTCGCCGATCATGTCCCGTTCCAGGGTAGTCTTGTCGTGCAACTCGTCGATCCACTGGCGCACGGCCACGGTGTTCGTGGTCAGAATCAGGGTGTTGGTCTGCAACTGGCCCATGACGCCGATGCCGACCACAGTCTTGCCCGCGCCGCAGGGCAGCACGATAGCCCCGGAGCCGCCGCGCGCCGAGCCCTGAGCATGAAAGATGTCCACGGCCTCCTGCTGGTAACGGCGCAGGCCGAAGGGCTGGGCCGTGCGGCGCATGGCGGGCAGCAAAGCCAAAGGCAGCGGCGCGCCATCGACGTAGCCGGCCAGGTCCTCGGCCGGGTAGCCGATGTCCACCAGCGCCTTCTTGACGTGGCCGCGCATGGCCGGGTTGACCCGCACTGTGTGCGGGTCGATCTCCTCCAGGATGAACTGGCGCACCTTGCGCTGCCGGCTGACCTCCACCATGACCAGCGCGTCGTCGGCCGTCAGCAGCAGGTCGCCCGTCTCCCCTTTGCGCAGCTTGATGCGGCCAAAGCGGCTGACATAGTCGCGCACATCGGCCTGAATGTTGCCCGGCACGTCGTATTTGCTGTAACGTATCAGCAGGTCCACGATGGCATCGGCTCCCAGCCCGCTGGCCGCGGCGTTCCACAGCGACAAGGGCGACAGGCGATAGGTGTGGATATGCTCTGGGCTTTTCTCCAGCTCGGCAAAGCGGGCCAGAGCGTCGCGCGCGTCGGCATAGCTGGGATTGTCCACCTCCAGCAGAACGGTGTGATCGCTCTGGACCACCATGGGGTTGAAGGGATTGACGGGCATCGGATCCTGTGGGTGCTATCTGCAAAAAATGGACGGCGTTCAGTATACGCGCAACACCATGCGGCCGGTTGACAGACCAAATCAGCCTGACAGTATAGCGCTATGCACGTGTAAAGTCAAAGCGTCGTCGTTGTCATTTGGCTTTTTGCGTATGGTCGGCACGTCGCAGCGACTCGACAATGGGCCCCAGTTACAAGTACTTATCGACGAGTATGGCTTTCCGATGGATAGGCCAGTGTGGTATAATCTTTTCATCACATCGAGAAGATGCAGAAGGACGAGAGAGGTACAGCCATGAGCGAAATTGATCTAATGAAACGCATCACCTTCAATCCCGCCATGTTCGGAGGTAAGCCCATCGTTCGAGGTCGTCGCCTGGCCGTTGAGCACGTGTTGGGCATGCTAGCCGCAGGGGACACCGCTCAGACGCTCCTGGAAGCATATCCGTGGCTGGAGCCAGACGATATCCGAGCCTGTCTGCTCTATGCACGCAAAGTCGTAGGTGAAGAACGCTTCGAGCCCTTGGTGATGGAAGTTGCCTGATGAAAGTCTTGTTGGACACCTGTGTCTGGGGCGGTGTGCGCCAGGCGTTGTCGGATGCTGGCTATGATGTCATCTGGACGGGCGATTGGGACGAAGACCCCGGTGATGATCACATATTGGCGCATGCCTACCGGGAAGGGCGGGTCCTGGTCACTCTGGACAAGGATTTTGGGACATTAGCCTTCTTGCACGGCAGGCCCCATGCGGGGATTCTACGACTAGTCCATCTCTCGACCCAGCAGCAAGCTGTCGTATGCCTGCGCGTGCTTGATCAGCACGGTGCGGCGCTGCAAGCGGGCGCAGTCCTTACTGCGGAATTGGATCGGGTGCGCATACGGAAGCCCGGTACCTGGACCGTCAACTGAACGCTGTGCTGACTCCTCCTATGTCCACCCCCACCCCAGCCGCCTGGCAAGACTACGCCCTCCTGGACAGCGGCGCGGGCCGCAAGCTGGAGCGCTTTGGGCCGGTGACGCTGATTCGGCCAGAGGCGCAGGCCACGTGGCAGCCGGCGCTGCCGCGGCCGGCCTGGGACGCAGCGCACGCTGTCTTTCAGCCCACGGGCAAGACCGACGGCCAATGGGAATACCGCCAGCCGCTGCCGCCCCGCTGGCAGATGGGCTACGGCGACCTGCGCTTCTGGGTGCAGGCCAGCGATAGCCGCCAGGTGGGCGTCTTTCCAGAGAACGCAGCCCACTGGGATTGGATCGCCGCTCAGACGCGGGCTGCCGGCTGGCCGCTGGCCGTGCTCAACCTCTTCGGCTACACTGGCCTGGCCAGCCTGGCCGCAGCCCAGGCCGGCGCGCTGGTCACCCACGTGGACGCCTCCAGGAAAGCGGTCGTCTGGGCGCGCGCCAACCAGGCGCTGTCGGGCTTGAGCGACCGGCCCATCCGCTGGATCGTCGAGGATGCGCTCACCTACCTGCGCCGCGAGGCGCGCCGTGGGGTGCGCTACGACGGCATCGTGCTGGATCCGCCAGCCTTTGGCCGCGGGCCAGACGGTCAGATCTGGGCCTTCGACCGCCTCTTCGACGAGCTGAGCCGGGCTTGCCGGGCCGTGCTCAGCGACACGCCCCGTTTCGTGGTCGCCACCGTCTATACCAGGAGCGTCACGGCCGAAGCCCTGCGTGTAGCCGTCGCTGCTATGATGGGCGGGCTGGGCGGCCAGGTTGAGGTGGGCGAGCTGGCCACCCTGGAGCGCAGCGCCGGCCGTGTCCTGCACAACGCCCTTTACGCTCGCTGGTGGGGGGACTAGAAAAGACATTTCTTCCGAAGAAATGTCTTTTCTGCGGCTACTGACAGCACATGGAACCCATTCATTTCGACCCCGCTATCCTCCAGGCCGATCCTGCGCGACGGCAGCGTATCCTGCCCGTGTTGGAGGCCGCGCTGCACGCGGTCGATCCCGGCCCGGCCGTCAGCCGCGCCCTGCGCCGCACAGGCAACACGCTGGCCGTAGGCGACACTGTCTACGATCTGGAGCAGTTCGAACGTATCTATCTGTTGGGCTTCGGCAAGGCGGCCGTGGCCATGGGACTGGCCGCGGCGCAGGTGGTGGGCGACCGGCTAACGGCTGGCGTGCTGCTGACCAAGTATGGCCACAGCGCAGGCGCCGAAGCGCTGCCCGCGCCGATTGAAATCCTGGAAGCCGGCCACCCAGTGCCGGATCAAGCCGGCGTGCGGGCGGCCGCTCGTGTCGCAGCGCTGGCGCAGCAGGCCACAGCCCGCGACCTGGCGTTGTGCCTGATCTCCGGCGGCGGATCGGCGCTGCTGACCCTACCGGCCGACGGATTGACCCTGGCCGACTTACAGGCGACTACCGCTGCATTGCTGCGCTGCGGGGCCAGCATCGAAGAGATCAACGCGCTGCGCAAACACCTGGAACTCCTTAAAGGCGGGCAGTTGGCGCGGGTATTCAGCCCGGCTACGGTGATCAGCCTGGTGCTGTCCGACGTGGTCGGCAGCCCGCTGGATGTGATCGCCTCGGGCCCCACCGTGCCCGACCCTTCGACCTGGGCTGAGGCGTGGCAAATCGTGCAGCGCTACGACTTGCAAGCGCTTCTGCCCGACGCCGTGACCCAACGGCTGCGGGCCGGCGCGTCTGGACATTTGCCCGACACCCCCAAGCCGGCTGATCCGATCTTCGACCGCTGCCAGACCACCGTTGTGGCCGACAACGCCCTGGCAACGCAAGCGGCGCACGACAAGGCCCGCGCGCTAGGCTTCGACGCGCTAATAGTGAGCACCTACATCGAAGGCGAGGCGCGCGAGCTGGCCAAGGTGGCGGCGGCGCTGGGCCGCGAGGTGGCTGCCCAGGGCCGACCCGTAGCGCCGCCGGCCTGCCTGCTGCTGGGCGGCGAGACCACCGTCACGCTGCGCGGCGAGGGCAAGGGTGGACGGAACCAGGAGTTGGCGCTGGCAGCCGCGCTGGTGTTGGCGCGCATTCCTGAGGGAGACCGCATCGTGCTGGTCTCGCTGGCCACCGACGGCACCGATGGTCCGACCGATGCGGCCGGTGGGCTGGTCGATGCCAGCACGCTAGCGCGCGGCCGGAAATCGGGTCTGGACGCGGCGGCGCACCTGGCCTACAACGACGCCTACCCTTTTCTGGCGGCCGCTGGCGACCTGCTGCGCACCGGCCCCACGCAGACCAACGTCAACGATCTGATCGCCGTGTTTGTGTTTTGATCCTGGGCCGCGCGGGGTATTTGCGCCACAGACACGACTGCGGTAGACTCGCGCCATGGCCAGCGAAGACAAATCACCCACCGTCCCTCAACGACTGGAAGCCGGCTTTGCGCGGGCTGACAGGGCGAGCCGCGGCTGGCTGGGGGTATTGCGCCGCACGCTGGATCGCTTTGCGGCGGCCCGCGGCGCGCAGGCAGCGGCCGCTCTGTCTTACTACGCGCTGTTCTCCTTGTTTCCCCTCGCCATCTTGCTGATCACCGCGCTGAGCTTCCTGATCGATCCGGCCGCCGCCCAACAACTGATCGCCGTCGTTTTGCAGCGCATCCTGCCCGACGCCCAGGGTATCCAGGAATTCGTGTTCGATAGCCTGAGCAGCATCTTCGCCTCCCGCGGCCAGGTCACTCTGATCAGCCTGGTGGCGCTGCTATGGGCCGCATCCGGTGTATTTACCAACCTGACCTACAACCTCGACCTGGCCTGGTCAGAGACCGGCCGCTCCAATCCCCTCGCCGCGCGCCTGGTCGGCCTGCTGATGGTGGTGGTGGTCTACGTGGGCTTGGTGGCGCTGCTGCTATCGTCAGCCACACTGGGCATGTTGTCGATGCTGCCGGCGGCGGTGATGCGTTGGCTGGGCTTCAGCGGCCAGATTGCGCAGGCATGGAGCGTGCGCGCTATCCCGATCGCTTTCTCGCTGATGATCTTTTTTGGGCTGTACAAATGGGGGCCGCGCGTCCGGGTGCCCTGGAACATCGCCCTGAGCGGAGCGCTGTTCGCCACGCTGGCCATACAGATCCTGAACCTGGGCTTCACCTGGTACCTCAGCAGCGGCCTGGCCCGCTACGAGCTCCTTTACGGCCCCCTCACCACCATTATCGTGTTGCTGTTCTGGTTCTACCTGACTGTTTTGATCGTCCTGGTCGGTGCGCACTTCAGTGCAGCGATGGCGCAGCGGCGCAAGGAGAGGAACGCGCCCATCACTCCGCCAGAACGTTGACCTGGATTGCCCAAATCCTGGCGCGCCGCGTGAGCCGATTGTCGCCTCACCGCTCAGCCGCGCAGCAGGCGTCCCCAGGCGCCCGGTTCGCACGTGGGCGTGCCAACTCCGCAAAACAGACTGGCGCGCCGCGTGAGCCGATTGTCGCCTCACCCCTCAGCCGCGCAGCAGGCGTCCCCAGACGCCCGGTTCGCACGTGGGCGTGCGAACTCCGCAAAACAGACTCGCCGACCCGCTAATCGCCGACGGTGATCAGCGGTTTGATCTTGTCCAGCGTCGCCGGACCGATCCCTTTGACCTTGACGATATCGTCAACCGAACGAAAAGGGCCGTTGACGGCGCGATAGTCCACGATAGCCTGAGCCGTCACCGGGCCGATGGCGGGCAGCGCCTCTAGCTCCTGCGCGCTGGCGGTGTTGATGTCGAGCAGGCCGGCGCCGGCCAATTCGATGTCCCCGCCGCGCACAGCCACGGCTGGTTCAGGCGCGGCGGATGCAATGGCTGAGGCTGGCTGAACCGTCGGCGCCACCAGTTTTTCGCCGTCTTGCAGCGGGCGGGCCAGACTGAGCGCCTGCCCATCGGCGTCGGGGGCCAATCCACCGGCGGCGGCAAGCGCGTCGCCCACCCGTGCGCCGGCTGGCAGGTCATAGACGCCTGGCCGCTGCACAGCCCCAGCCACGTCAACCTGGATGGGCGCAGGGGTGGGCGTTGGCGCGGGAGTCGCTGTGGCCGGGGGCGGCTGGATCGCAAAGGCCACGGGCTGAGGCCGGCGCCAGAGCAGCGCCGCGCTGCCAGCCAGCATCAGCCAAACCAGCGAGGTCAGCAGCACAGCCAGCACGACCGGCCGCCGGCCGGTTGAGGCCGCGGGGGCATCCGGGTCGGCAGTTGTTACAGGGCGCTCAGCTCCGTTCGCAGATCGTGGTCCTCGTGCCATGGCGGCTTTCCCTCTGTTCGTGGGCCCGTTGGGCTGGTTTCTTCTTGCGCCAGTTGGGTCAACTCCGCCAGCAGCTCAGGCAGATCGTCCTGGCTGGACAGGCGACCGGCAATCGTTAGTATCTGCTGCGTTTCCTTTAGCAGCCGCCAGGTCTGGTCACACCGCATCAGCTCGCGGCCGTCTGCCATGCCAATCCGGCTGGTCGCAGTGAAGCGCCAGCGCCCGCTGCGGTCGATTGTCAGAGTCCGCGCCGCGTGGTGGGGCAAATGGTCCTGACGTGCTGCAACCTGGCCGGTCATGTCGCTGGCATAGGCCTCCCAACCGGCCTCGAGCAATTGCTGAGACAGGTGGAAGAGATTCAAGTCACCCGATGAATGAAGGCGCTTCATAGTCCTACTCTCTGAGGTCTGGTGGGCGTTCAATCGCCCCGCTTGGTGAAATGGTAGCACGGCCAGAGCCTGCTGTCAAGCCTGCGCGGAGTTTTCAGCGTTTTTCAATAGTTTCGGACATCGTGTCATTCTGAGCGGGTTGAACAGCCAAAGCGGTTAGCTCACAGCGTCTGTCATAGAGACAATTCGCTTAGGCCCACCCAAAACCAGCGAAGAATCCCCTTGCGCAAAACGGCGAGATGCTTCGGCACGAATGAGATACTTGGTGTAAAATGGCATCGACGCTGATAGTCAACAAAGTAAGCGATGACCGTTGTGGCGAGCCCGAGGAGTTGGCAGGAAATGCACGAACTGCACACACCGTGGCGCATGCTCTGAAGTTCCGCCAGCACCCCCAGTTCCCCCAGCTCCCCCGGTTCTGCCATCTTCTGACCAACCAATGGATTACAAGACACGGAAGGACTCCTGTAATGAAAGTTCTCTTCATCGGCGGCACCGGTGTGATCAGCTCCGCCTGCGCAGAACTGGCGATTCAGCAGGGCATCGACCTGTATCTGCTCAACCGCGGCCAGAGCAAAGCCCGGCCAGCGCCCATCGGCGCAGCCCTCTTGTTCGGCGACGTGCGCAATCCAGCCAGCGCTCAAGCTGCCCTGCGCGGCCACAGCTTCGACGTGGTCGTGAACTGGATCGCCTTCACGCCCGAGCATGTCCAAGCTGACATCGACTTGTTCCAGGGCCGCGTGGGCCAGTACATCTTCATCAGCTCGGCCTCGGCCTATCAGACTCCGCCGGCCAGCCTGCCGGTCACCGAATCCACGCTGTTGGACAACCCTTTCTGGGAGTACTCGCGCCAGAAGATCGCGTGCGAAGAGCTGCTGGTGCGGGCCTACCGCGACGCCAAGTTCCCCATGACCATCGTCCGTCCCTCACACACCTACGACGCCAGCAAGGTCCCGCTCTTCGGCGGCTACACCAGCATCAGGCGCATGAAAGAAAGACGGCCGGTGCTGGTCTACGGCGACGGCACGTCGCTATGGACGCTGACCCACACGCGCGACTTCGCCAAAGGCTTCACGCCGCTGTTGGGCAATCCCCGCGCGCTGGGCGAGGCGTTCCACATCACCTCCGACGAGTGGCTGAGTTGGAACCAGATCTACCAGACCATGGCCGCAGCGCTGGGCGTGGAGGCCACGCTGGTCCACGTGCCCAGCGAGCTGGTCAACGCCTACGACCCGCACCACGGCGAGGGGCTGCTGGGCGACAAGAGCCACAGCATGATCTTCGACAACAGCAAGATCAAGCGCCTGGCCCCCGGTTTCGCCTGCACTACCCCCTTCGCCTGGGGCGCGCACGAGATCGTCGCCTGGCACGAAGCTGACCCGGCGCGGCAAGTGATCGATCCGTTTGTGGAGGATTTGATCGAGAGGGTTCTCGGCGCCTATGGGAAGTGTTGGCCAGACCTCAACACGTAACTTGTGATACGTAACTCGGAAATCGGAGACCCTTGTGCATGCCAACTCCGCGAGCTGGATTCAGAGAGACACGCGCTAATCGACGAACGCTCTGCTCGCCCAGGTTCACCCGTTGGAGGCCGAATCGGGGACAGCAGCGTGCGCCATGGCCTGTCGCCCGTCAGCGGAGCAGTTTGTGTGACGCTGTATACGGGGCTATAATGACGCCATGCTGGCAGTCATCGATACCAATGTGGTCTTCGAAGGGCTGACGAACCAAGGCGGCGCGGCGGGCTTGGTTGTAGATGCCTGGCAGGTTGGCCTCTTTCAGCCCTGCGTCTCCAATGCGCTGGCTTATGAATACATGGACGTGCTCACGCGCAAGCTTTCCTTCAGACGTCAGTTGACTCTTGAACCGGTCATGGTCGCCATGTTGCGCCAAGCGCGCTTTGTCGACACCCATTTCTCCTGGCGACCGGCATCACCCGATGCGCGCGATGATCATGTGATCGACTGTGCTATGAATACCAACGCCGCAGTGATTACGCTTAACCTGCGCGACTTTCGACTAGCCCAACGAAGCCTTGGACTGACCTTTATGACACCGCTTGAGTTTCTTGCACGGCTGGATGGTGGACGTAGTAAGGAGTGGAGTGATGAGTAGATTGACTCTCAGACTACCGGAGACGTTGCACACGCAACTCGAAGAACGAGCCAGGCGCGAGAACGTCTCCCTCAATCAGTATCTGGTCTATGCATTGACGCGCCAGGTTGCTTCGGATTACACCGTGGTGGCATGGCCGCCTGAAGCAGTCCAGCAGCAAAGGGAGCAGTTCGAAGCTCTGTTGCAGCGCCTCCGAGCAGCTTCACCGGAGGAAATCGCAGACGCGATGGCAGAACGAGAGTTTGTGTCCCCTGAGCCAGATCTTGACCCCGATCTGGTCCAACGCCTGCGTCTCCGCATCAACGAGGCGCGCGCTGCCTATAGCATCGTCAACACCGAAACCGGCGACGGCGGCGGTCCGGTAACCGTCAAGGGCGGCGCGGTGGAAGCAGCCAGCTAGGCCCGCTTGGAGCTAGATTTGCGCCAGACTTGACATGTCTCGGAAGACATGTCAAGTCTGGCTCCCACACCCCCGGAGAAGAACCATGTCCGCTGACACGCTGTTGATCCACAATGCCACCGTCTGCACCTTCGGCGACGCCAACCAGGTGATCGAGGGCGGCGCCGTGCTGATCCAGGACGGGCAGATCGCCGCCGTGGGGCGCAGCGACGAGTTGGCGCGCGCCTACCCCGACGCGCGGCGCGAGGATGCCGGCGGCAAGGCGCTGATGCCCGGCAACATCTGCTCGCATACCCATTTCTACGGCGCGTTCGCGCGCGGCCTGTACATCCCTGGCCCCGCGCCCAAGGACTTCCCCGAGATCCTGCGCCGGCTATGGTGGACGCTGGACATGGCGCTGGACGACGACGGCGTGCTCTCCAGCGCGCTGGTCTGCCTGGTGGACGCGATCCGCAACGGCACGACCACGTTGTTCGATCACCACGCCAGCCCGGTGCACATCGACGGCAGCCTGGATATCATCGCCGGCGCGGTGGATGCGGCCGGGCTGCGGGCTGTGCTGTGTTATGAGGTGACCGACCGCAACGGGCCGGAAGGCGCGGCGGCAGGGATTGCCGAGAACGTGCGCTTCATCAAGGCGCAGCGGGCTCGGCGGGCACGGTCAGGAGACCGGCCCGAGCATCGTGAAACCAGAGGAGACCGGCCCGAGCAGGTGATGCTGTCGGGGCTGTTTGGGCTGCACGCGTCGCTGAGCCTGAGCGACGAGACGCTGGCGCAGTGTGTGGCCGAGGCCGAGGCGCTGGGCGACGTGGGCTTCCACGTCCACGCGGCCGAGGGGCCGGCCGACCAGGAGGACAGCCTGGCCAGATACGGCGTGCGCACCATCGACCGCCTGCGCGCCCGCGGCGTGCTCAATCCGCGCAGCATCGTGGCCCATGTGACGGCCATCGACGGCTGGGAGATGGCGGCCTTGCGCAAGAGCGGCGCCTGGGTGACGCACCAGCCGAGGAGCAACATGAACAACGCGGTGGGTGTGGCCGACGTGCCGGCCATGCTGCGCGGCGGCATGCCGGTGCTGCTGGGCAACGACGGCTTCTCCAACGACATGTTCACAGAGATGAAGACCGCCTATTTGCTGCACAAGGTCTGGCGCAACGACCCGCGCGCCATGCCCGGCAACCAGGTGATCGACATGGCCTATCGCCACAACGCCCGCCTGGCCGCCCAGCACTTCCCCCTGCCGTTGGGCGAGATCAGCGTGGGCGCGGCAGCCGATCTGATCCTGCTGGATTACTACCCCACCACGCCCATGACGGCCGACAACCTGCCCTGGCACATCCTCTTCGGCGTCAGCGGCAGCCACGTCACCCATACCATGGCGGCCGGCCGCTGGCTGATGAAGCAGCGCGAGCTGTTGACCCTGGACGAGGCCACCATCACGGCGCACAGCCGCAAGGTGGCTGCAGCGACGTGGCAGCGGTTCTGGGAGTTGAGTGGGAAGTAGGCAGGTTGGAAGTTGCAGGTTGCAGGTTGCAAGTTGCAGGTTGCAAGTTGCAAGTTGCAGGTTGCAGGTTGTGGTTTTCAGGTCACAGGCAGGCAAGGGATCGTGGGGCGTCCATGCTGGGTTTGGCCCGGTGGGGCCGGGCGAGGACGCTCCTACGATCGAAATCAATGAAAGAGATTGTACCAAGTGCAACACGAGAATGATTTTGAGCGCGTGGCGTTGGGGGCGACGGGCCTCCAGATCAGCCCGCTGGGCATCGGCACGTGGGCGTGGGGCGACACGGTTTTTTGGCAATACGGCAAGGGAGGCTACTCCGACGCCGACATCGAAGCGGCCTATCAGACCAGCCTGGCCTACGGCATCAACCTGTTCGACACGGCTGAGGTCTATGGACTCGGCCGCTCCGAGCGGCTGTTGGGCCAGTACGCCCGCCAGGCCGGCTGGCCGGTCGTGATCGCCAGCAAGTTCTTTCCCTTCCCCTGGCGGCTGGGCAAAGGCCGGCTGTTGAACGCCCTGCGCAATAGCCTGGAGCGGCTGGGCATGGAAAGCATCGACCTCTACCAGATCCACTGGCCCTTCCCGCCGGTGAGCATCGACACCTGGATGGACGCGCTGGCCGACGCGGTCGAGGCGGGACTGGTGCGCGCTGTGGGGGTCTCCAACTACAACGTGGCGCAGACGCAGCGCGCCCACACGGCCCTGGCCCGGCGCGGCATCCCCCTGGCATCCAACCAGGTGGAGTACAGCCTGTGGCAGCGCAAGCCGGAGACCAGCGGCCTGCTGGAGGTCTGCCGCCAGTTGGATGTAACCCTGATCGCCTACAGCCCGCTGGCGCAGGGGCTGCTGACTGGCAAGTACACGCCCCAGAACCCGCCGCCCGGCGCGCGCGGCCGGCGCTATGGCCGCGCGTTGGGCAAGGTGCAGCCGCTGGTGGGGCTGCTGCGTGAGACTGGCGCAGCACACGGCGGCAAGACCCCAGCCCAGGTGGCGCTCAACTGGGCCATCTGCAAGGGGACCGTGCCGATCCCTGGCGCCAAGAACGCGCGCCAGGCCATGGACAACGCCGGCGCGCTGGGCTGGCGGCTCAGCCCCGATCAGGTCGACGCTCTCGACCGCGCCAGCGCCCAGGCTTCCAGATAGACTCTATGATGACACCCTGCCTGCCAGGTCCGATGCTCCTATTCGGTTCTGGGGAGACCTCGGCCAACGGCCAGAAAGCCTTCGACTGGCTTTTTCGCCGGCTTGAGCAGCCCCTACGGGTGGCGATTCTGGAGACGCCGGCCGGCTTTGAGTTGAACTCGCAACAGGTGGCCCAGCGTATCGCCGATTTCCTGCGCCAGCGCCTGCAGAACTATGCCCCGCTGACAACGCTGGTTCCGGCCCGCCGACGCGGCACAGACTGGAGCCCGGACGCCCCCGAAATCGTTGCGCCCCTGCTGGACAGCGACGTGATCTTCCTGGGCCCCGGCAGCCCCAGCTATGCCGTGCGCCAGTTGCAGGACAGCCTGGCCTGGCAAATGCTGCGCGCCCGGCAGCGGCTGGGCGCGGCCGTGGCGCTGGCCAGCGCAGCGACCATCGCGGCCGGCGCCTATGCGCTGCCAGTCTACGAGATCTACAAGGTCGGCGAAGACCCGCATTGGAAGCCAGGCCTGGATCTGTTCGCCGACTTCGGGCTGAAGCTGGCGGTCGTGCCGCACTGGAACAACAGCGACGGCGGCGCAGAGCTGGACACCAGCCGCTGTTTCATGGGGCTGGCGCGCTTCGAGCCGTTGCTGGCCATGTTGCCGCCCGACATGGTCGTGCTGGGTATGGATGAACAAACGGCGCTGGCCGTGGATTGGGCGGCTGGAGCCGGCCACGTTCTGGGCCAGGGCAACGTGACGGTGCTGGCCGCGGGCGCGGCCCAGGTCTTCAGCCGCGGCGCAAGCTTTCCTCTGACCGCGTTGGGACCATACCGTCTGCCGCAAGAAGGGGATGGCATCCCCACAGCAATCTGGCAGCAGGTGGTCGAAGCGGCCGGCGCTGAGCCGCTGGCAGTGGAACCGCCGCTGGAAGCGCTTGAGTTGGCCAACCGCCGCCAGCAGGCCCGCGAGCGACGTGACTGGGCCGCGGCCGACGCGCTGCGTGCTGAGATCGAGGCGCTAGGCTGGGTGGTGCAGGACACGGCGGAGGGGCCGAGGGTGTCGCAGAGAATGGTTAATGGTGAACGGTTAACGGTTGATGGTTAATGAGGAGTGTGTGGTGTGAAGACACAACGTGAGCGTGTTGAGCCTGGGCCGGGACAGGAGTCGGCGTGGGATTATCCGCGGCCGCCGCGCGTGGAGCGCACCTCGAAGCATATCCAGGTGGTGTACAATGGCGTGGTGATTGCCGACAGCCGCCGCGCCTGGCGGGTGCTGGAGACCAGCCATCCACCGGTGTACTACATACCGCCGCAGGACATCCGCATGGACTGCCTGCGCCCCGCCGCTGGCCGCTCCTTCTGCGAGTGGAAAGGGCCGGCCGGCTATTACGACACGTGCGTCGGCGACAAGACGGCCGCCCGCGCAGCCTGGTATTACGCGCAGCCAACGCCAGCCTTTGCCGCCATCCAGGACCACGTGGCCTTCTACGCCGGCCTGATGGACGCCTGCACGGTGGACGGCGAGATGGTACAGCCGCAGCCGGGCGAGTTCTACGGCGGCTGGATCACCCGCGACATCGTGGGTCCGTTCAAAGGCGAACCGGGCACCTGGGGCTGGTAGAAAGAATGCAGACATCATGAAAAACTATCTCATCGACATGGACGGCGTGCTGGTCAGCGGCCGCACCATCATCCCCGGCGCTGACCAGTTCATTGCGCGCTTGCAGGCCAGCGGCGCGGAGTTCCTGGTGCTGACTAACAACCCGCTCTACACGCCGGGCGACCTGGCCCATCGCTTCCGGCTGATCGGGCTGGATATTCCGGCCGAACGCATCTTCACCTCAGCCATGGCCACGGCGCGCTTCTTGCATTCGCAGAAGGCCGCCGCCACAGCTTTCGTCATCGGTGAGAGCGGCCTGACCTCAGCCATCCACACGGTGGGCTATGTCATCACCGATGTCATCCCGGACTACGTGGTGCTGGGCGAGACGCACAGCTACAACCTGGAGCAGATCACCAAGGCCATCCGCCTGGTGGCCGACGGCGCACACTTCATCGCCACCAACCCCGATCCCTCTGGGCCGGGCGATGGCGGCATTGTGCCAGCCTGCGGCGCGATGGCTGCGCTGATCGAGCGCGCCACCGGCGTCGCCCCCTTCTTCGTCGGCAAGCCCAACCCGCTGATGATGCGCATGGCGCTGAACTATCTGGACGTCCACTCCGAGGACACGGTGATGGTGGGCGACCGCATGGACACCGACATCATCGGCGGCGTACAGGCCGGCCTGGAGACGATCCTGGTGCTGACCGGGGTCACGCGCGAGGAAGACGTGCGCCGCTTCCCCTACCAGCCGACGCGCATCGCGCCGTCCGTGGCGGCGATTGAGATGTAGACTGGGCGCAGCCAGAAGCTATCGCGCTCTACGCTACCCGTGGCAAGGGAACCAGAACTACGTCACCGCGCTGGAACGCCATAGAATTCCCTGGATCCCGCCCTTGGGCAATTGATTGCGCTAACCCCAAGCGAGATCTTTGAGGCTGGCGATTTGGCTAAGAATGGGCGGGTTAGCAAAAGGACGGGCAAACCCTATAACTCGGCGAGAAGATCAGCGAGATCATCATAGTCGTAAGGTGGTCGCTGCCGTACAGACATCACAGCAATTTCGTGCCAAGTCTCGCTAACGACATACACGATTCGCCAATCGTCCAACTTGATGCGGCGTGCTTCCCATTCAGTGCTGATCTTGTTATCGAGACCCTCAGGCAAAGTCAAGCCTTTACTTGTCGGAGGACGCGCTTCCTGTGCGAGGTCATCAATGGCACGACGGATGCGTTGCCGTATATCACCGGGCAACCGAGTGCGTATTGCATGAACGCGTGGCTGGACCCATACCCTATAGCGGGGAGGATGCGATTTCGGCTTCATCCTCGTCTTCCCATTCCGCTCGGATAGAATCCCAAGCGAGCCAGCCTGCTTGTTGCGGGCGTCCACCAGCCGCCTGTAAGGCGGTCAAGGCTTCGGCCGCGTCTTGCGCATCGGCCGCATCCTCAATCCAGTCCAACAGCGACTGCCACGACTGCATAGGTAGAACCACGGCTGTGCGCTGGCCGGCGCTGTCTGTTACGTACTGGGCAGACCTCAATGCTTCGATTACTGTCATTGCTCATCACCATCCAGCGGTTTGTTCGAATTTAGTTCTACGTAGCGGCTAATCAAATGCACCAACGCCAGCATACCACAGGTTGCAGCGCCATGCAATTGACCATAGGCTGCCTAAGCCGCCTGTGCCGCAACCGTTGACAAATACACCGCCGTGAGCGCACGGTGAGGAAATCATGCGCTCACGGCGGATGACAGTGATTTGCGCACTGGTTGGGTGATGCGGAGCAGAACAGCTTCTAGGGCGCCGGCGTTTCTCCGTAGCCAGTGGTCTCATAGCGAACCTTGGGAAACGCCACATTCTCCGGCGCCAGGGCCGCGGCCGCCTCGGCGTCACCCTTCAGCTCGGCCAGCAGGAAGGCCGTGGTGAAGTGGCGGATCAAGTCGTGGGCGCGGTCCATGTCCCAGGCGGGGTCCTGACAGAGCGTAGACATAGCGAATTCCTGGTCTAACCACATCGTGTCGCGGCACGGATTGAGGTAGACGTAATGGTCCGCCATCTCCAAGACCACCAGGCTCTTCTTGGCGCTGCCGAGATGTTCATAGATGGGATAGGCGCAGTACTCCGGGGGATTGACCGAATCGGCTGAACCCGCCATGACAAGCGTCGGAACTTGCACGCCAGCCACACCCTGGTAGTCTGCGCCCCAGACATCGCCGTCAGGAGCCATGGCAATAACCGCATCCACTCGAGGATCGTTTATCTGCGGCCACGTGCCGGTGGGCACCGGGTCCAGTCCCAAGAGCGAGGCGATTGTCGCCTGGTGAGGCACGAACTGCCGGCAGTTGCTCAACTCAGTCTTGGCCACAAGGTCCGGATTGGCGTCACACCAACTCCAATCAAACTGCGCTCCGCCGCCAACCAGCGCTGTCCAGCCTCCCGACGAGGCGCCGGTAACAGCAATGTGTTCGGTGTCGATCAGCCCGGCCAGATCGCCATCAACCGCCGTCAGCTCGTCGGCAAAAGCGATGAGGCGATTGGTGTCCAGCGGGCGAGTCGCTGCGCCCATGTAAAACCTCTCTAGATTCTCCCCGCGCGGATCTGATGAGATGACAACAAATCCATGAGAGGCGAGGTGCTCAAACAAATAGCTGGCGGCCTCACCGTAGGAGGCCAGGCCTGCAGAGAAGGTCACCAGGGGGAAAGGGCCATCGGCTGTGTCTGGGTCAGCATCCTGGATTGCCTGACCTTTGACAGGGCGACCCGGAAAGTAGGGATTACTGACACCGATCTTGTACGTAATCTCTTCAGGGACGCCGGATGGATTCGTGGCCGGGTACCAGATCGTAGCATCGATTGCATATGTATCCTCCCTGATCATGTAGTTACGGGAGCCAACCGCGTACGGACCGCGCGCCGCGAAGAGTGAATCGGGAATCGACGCCCCAGACTCAGGCACCCCATCCTGGGCGACGAATGCCGGTTCATCCTCTGCTTCCATGTCCGGCGCCGTGGCGCCGGACGCGGGCTTAGCCGTGGGTTGCGCCGGTGGGGGTACCGGTGCTGAGGTGGGGGCTGACGTCGGCGACGGCGTTGGCTCGAGCGTCGGTTCTACTGGTGTTGACGTAACGGGGGGGGGGGGGGGATGGATAGCGGCGTCGCCGCTGGTTCAGGCGCCTGCCCGCCGCAGGCAGCGAGCAGCGATCCGAGCAGGAACAGGGTCAGGAATGATCGGCGTCTTGTGGCTGACATGACGTGCCTCCGCGTTTCCCAAGGGGTCTGATGCACGATTTCGCCTGGGGCTGCGCCATCTTCGAAGACTGTGATTATGGCAGCGAGAGCCCTATAGGTTCAGCCCTCTGCACAACGCCCATGGCGTCGCAATACACTGGAGTGTTTGGCCAGTGATCAGCCTAGCTTCCTCACCTTTACAAACCGCTCCGCTGGCCAGTATAGCGCAAAATGCGATTCTTGTGAAATCGCGTTACAATCCAGCAGCAGGTCACGATCACCCGTCAACTGTATCGGTGGTCACTTCGCCCCATTGGCCTCTTGGCTGCCATTGACTGTGCCATCCTCTCCACCGTTCTCCGCCTCCAACTCCATGATCTTCTGCGCCACCTGCTCGATGGCGACGCGCTGCTTGCGGTAGAGGTCGGACTCGCTCATGGCCAGCCGGTCGGCGATCTCCCGCACCCGCTTGCCCTGGATGAACTTCAGCTCCAGAATGTTGTAGAGCAGCCACTCGGAGGCGGTCATCTGGCGCTGGCCCTCGGGGCGCAGCCCTTCGATGGCCTGAGCCAGCACGGCGCGCAGGCCCTTGGTGGGGCTGCCCTCTTCCTCGGCGGCCTTGTTGACCACCTTGAGGCGCAACAGCGGGCTGTCGGTCAGCTTGGGGCCGCCCCAGTAGTGGCTCAGCGCGTCCTTGACCCACTTGGTGAACTCCAACTGATAGACGATGCTGTCGGTCTCGGCCGGCTGCTGCAAGGGAGGCGTGCCTGGGTAGGGCACCACGCTGCGCCAGCGCTGTACCCGCTCGATCTGCGGCATGATCTCCATCACGGCCATGAAGACACCCTGCTGTAAGAGCCGGTCCTCCAGCGCGGTCTCGGCGCGCTGCACCAGCTCCTCGACTACCTCGCGCTCGGCCGCACTGGGGCCAGATTGACCGTCGCGACCCACCACGCCCAGCAGGCCCAACGCGTTCTCCCGGCCGCTGGTGCGCAGCGACCAGACCCAATAGCCGTCGTACTGGACGCTTTCGCCCCCACCGCCGCTGCGATCGCGCTCAGATGCCTCCTCCAGCACGACCTGCCAGTCGGGATAACGTCGAAATGAAGCCATCAACTCAGATGGCCCGCAGGCCGCCTCCACCAGCAGCTCCTCGCCAGCCTGCACGGCCACAAAGCCGCCCGGCACGCGCAGGTATTCGCACATGGCCACCAGCACGTTCTCCAGGAACTGGCGCAGGTCGCTGGAGGTCAGCAACCGGCGGTCCAGCTCGCGAATCGCCATCAGCTCCTGCTGGTCGTCGCTGTAGATCAGCCGGTCGATGGTGGGCTTGACCAGCTCGATCAACAACTGTAGCAGCACGATCAGCGCGACTACAGTCAGCAGCACCACGGACTCGCGCGGCAGGCCGAGGATGCTCTCGACCTTAGGGACGGTCAGGATCGCGCCGACCACCAGAATGCCCAGCAGCGGCCCACGAATCAAGAAAACGATCAACCCGCGCTTGACGACGCGATCGGGGCTGAGCACACCGTAGTAGGCGACGCTGTAGGTCATCACGATCAACATCACCGCCACGCCGATGTTGCCGATCAATGTCAGGATCGAAACAAACGCCCGCCCCGGGTCCACGGTGAAGCCGGCCAGCACCAGATAAGGGAACACACCCAGCCCCGGCGCAATGAAAGATACGACCAGATAGGTCATGCGCCGGCGCGAGGCGGGGGTCAAACAGCGCTGGCGCACCCGATAGGTGTTGTACAAGCCGTAGCCGGAGGCCAGGAAGAAATAGATGACAAAGACTGGAAAGAGCCGGCCGGGGTCAAGATAGTAGAGGTTGGTCTCGCCGCTGCCCGGCTGCACCACCCAGTCAGTGAAGAGCGCCAGCAGGGCGATGACGCCGCCGAAGGCATAGCTGGTCATCACCAGACGGGTGCGGCGGCGCGAGACGGCGTTGGTGGTGCGCAGCAACGCGTCGGACAGGTCGAAGTAGGCGGCCGGCACGAAGGGGATGCCCAGCCATTGCAGGCGCAGCCACAGCTCGGTCTGCTCAGGCGCCACCAGGTAGAGCAGTACGTCCCCGGTATACACCACCATCACGCAGCCCAGCAGGATGGCAAACGCCCGCCCCACCCGGTTGCGCACGTTGTAGGCCAGCACATAGGCCAGCAACGAGAAGGCCAAAATGGCGACTGTGACTGAAAGCAGCAGGTTGGCCAGGTCGAGGATGGCTGACCAGGAGGGGAGGGTGATGCCGAACATGGTGATGGTCATTGGTAGATTGGTAGATTGGTAGATTGGTGGGGGCAGCGCGCCACCAATCTACCAGTTTACCAATCTACCATCTCACTCAACGCAGCTCGCGTCCAAAGAACAACGCCACGCTGCCGTTGCTGAAGTAGCGCTCGTTGAAGCCGCAGAAGGCGAAGCCGTGGCGCTGCAGGAAGCGGACGCCCGGGTCGTTTTGAGTTTGTAACGGGGACATGAGACGGCGCAACTGATGGTCGCTGCTCCACTGCAACGCTGCACGCAACAGCATACTGCCCACGCCCTGGCGGCGGTGGCTGCGGTTGACGACCAGGTGCCACAGCCAGCCGGTCTGCAAGTCTGGCTCAGGCCCCACGTCTGCATAGCCTACTACGCCGTCCCCCATCCAATCCTCGGCTACCAGAATGCAGTAGCCGCGCTGCCAGTGCATCAACATGGCGTCGTTGGGGGCTGGGTAGTCCAGGCGCAATTCGCGCGGCAGCGTGGCGGTGCGCAGTTGGACCGACACCTGCTCGCGGCTCTCGCGCAGGTCCAACTGCCAGACCCGGCGGGTGTCGAACGTGGAGTCCAGCCGCAGGCAGGCGTCGATATCGTTGGGGGTGGCAAATCGCACATGCATGGCGGAATTGTAGCACTGCGCCAACGAAAAGGCAAAGGGCAAACGCTGTTGGGCCGGCCTGAGATCATGATTGACGCAACATTAGGTCGTCAACAGCACCACCGTCAACGCTGGCACTGCCAGCACAGTGGAGATGGCCACGATGCTGCTGGCCAGCGGGCCGTCAGCGCCCATACGCTCGGCAATCACGTAGGAAGCGGTGGCGGTCGGCATGGCCAGGTAGAGCAGTGTGATCTGTAGCTCCGCGCCGCTCAAGCCCAGCGCCAAAGCGATGGCCAGGCCAGCCAGCGGCGCAACCGCGACCTTGATCAGCGCGGCGACCGTGGCAGTCGCCCCGCCGGCGCGCAGGTCCCGCACCCGCAGAGCCGCGCCAATACCGAGCAGCGCCAGCGGCAGCGCCATCTGGCCCAGGGCCGACAGGGTGCGTTGCGCCACAGGCGGCAAGGGCAGCGGCGAGTAGGCATAGGCGATGCCGGCCACGCAGGCGATAATCAGCGGGTTGCTGGCTACGCCGCGCAGCAGCTTGCCGCCCTGCTGCGTGAGGCTGGCATGGCTGCCGCCGTCTGCACCCAGCAGCACCAGTACGGCCAGCACGTTGTAGAGGGCAATGATCGGGGTGACAGCCAGCAGCGCCAGCGATTGGTAGCCCGGTGAGTCGTGGCCTGCCGCCTGCATGGCATAGAGCACCACCGGCAGCCCTACGTAGGTCAGATTGCCCCGATACGCCCCCTGTACAAACGAGGCTAAAGCGGGTCGAGCGAGGCCCAGCCGCCAGCCAGCCAGGTAGCCTGCTGCGATGCACAACCCGGTGACCAGGGTCAGCACTGCCACGATGCGCGCCGCCGTGCTAAAGGCCGGCTCTGCCACAGCCATCTCCACGAACAGCAAGGCCGGCAGGCCAAACCAGTAGACCAGCGCATTGGCTTGCTTGAAGAATGTATCGGGCAGAAAGCCGCTGCGCCGCAGGGCGAAACCCAGCGCGATCAGCACGACGATGGGGGTCAGGACGTCGATGACAACCATGCTGCCGTAGGTCCGGCTATCAGCCGGACACCCCCGGTTCCACCGTAACGCTGGCCAGTTCCAGCCACTGCTCGCCGCGCTTCTCCAGCAGGCCATGGTGCAGCCGGCCCTGGGGCGTCACGACCATAGTCTGGTTGTCCAGCCAGATGACCAGGCCCAGCGGCCCGCGCGGCGGTGTGGCGCAGTCCAATACGGCCGCACCGTCCACCGAAAAACGCGCTCGCTCACGTCCCCACTCGATGCAATAGGTGTGCCAGTCGGTCATGCTGGCATCGACGGTCGCCTCGCTGACGCCCACCGCCCGCTGGATGCCCGGCCACAAGGCCCGATAGGCGGCAGGCCAGCGCAGCAGAGGCACGGCCAGCGGCGCTGTGGGCGCCAACAGCAGCGTCGGCGCGCGGCTGGCGTCGATGGTAGCCGCCTTCCAGCCACAGCCCGGCGTGCGCAGATCCAACTGCATGTTGGACGGCGGCGAGGCGTAGAAGAACCAGAGTGCGCGCGGCAGAGCCGGCAGGCGGCGGGCAGGCGTCCAGGGATCGTTCCAGAAGCCGAAGCCGGCCGTGCCGGCGAGGATCGGCCCGCCATCGGCCGCCGGCGGGTAAGTAAAATCGCACGGGCATGGGGCGTCCAGCCGCGGGCTGGCGTGGGAGAAGCGCGCCCGCACGGTCAGTGTCAGCGGCGGCGACCAGAGCAGGCGACGGCGCGGCAGGCCCTGATAGTCGTCGATCTGCGCGTTGCTGTAGCGCTGGGCCGAGGTGGGGCCATTGACCAGTCGCAACGCGCCGTCATGGAGCGCCAGCCGGCCGCTGCCGGCTGTGATGCGCTGCCAGCGGCTGCTCAGGCTGGCAGCAGAACCATGGGTGCCAGGCTGCGCCAGGAGGAGGGTTGGCATAGAACGGTGACAAAGACCAGGGGCATAGCCGGCCGAGTCGCTGGCTATGCCCCTGGTTCGCTCATGCATCTCGTCGATGGTCGAGAGACGACAGGCCCATCACAGCGCCACGGTCAGGAGGCGGCAGCCGGGCCGTTGTAGCGGGCGTCGCCAAAGCCCAGGATCAGATAGCCGATGGCGTTGAAGATGAAGAGCAAAACGATGCCCCAGGCTGCGCTCTAGATGGAGGCGAAGCCGCTGGTGAGCAGGGCGAAGATGCCGGTATCGTCTTGCTGAAGCACAGGCATAGACAGAATGGAAAGCAGGTATGACATGAATTTTCGCTCCGTGAAATCAAAGTCAAGCACAAGGTGGGGCGCCCTGATAGGGTTAAAGACGCAGCAAGGTCAAGGCGCAGACACGGCGAACCAAGACGGGATGCAAGTCAGCAGCAAGCATACCACAAGTCGAATACAAATCCAAGTCAGCCATCCATACGCTGGGCGCACAACCGTCAATGAAAGCGCAGCGGGCTCGGTCGGAGACCGGCCCGATCGATTTTCAGGACAGCTATTTTCAGGCCAATCAACATGCGCTTAGGGACTTCGCTCGGCCAGGATGATGGGCATACGCCAGGGCGGATCGTCGCGCCACAGCACTTGCATGGCCAGCCCGGCCGACCAGCAGCGCTGCTCGACGCGCGTCAGCGGGCTGGCTGACGTTGCGCCGAACACCTGGCGATTCAGCCAGCGCCACGCCGGCCAGTCCAGATCCAGCGATACAAAGAGGCCGGCAACGATCAGTCGTCCGCCCGGCTTGAGCACACGATAGAACTCGGCCAGGCTGGCCGGGTCGACGATGTACTCGGCCGGGAAGGTGGACACGATGCTGCCAAAGCTCGCGTCGGCGAAGGGCAGTTGCTGGGCGCGGCCTTGCAGGCGGGGTACGAAAGGGCCGCTACGGCGCAGGGTAGCAGCAGCCTGCCGCTGCATGGCCGGCGACGAGTCGACGCCCACGGCCGACCAGCCGCGCTGGGCCATGGCCGCTAGCAAGTGGCCCGTGCCAAAGCCCACCTCCAGCACCGGCTGCTGCTGGACATATTCCAACGCCATACGCCGCCAGCGGTCCCAGCGGCCCGCGCTGACGATCCACGCAGCCAGGTCATAGCCCCAGGCCAGCTCGTTGTACAAGCGCTGGGCGGCCCAGAGATAGAGGCGGCCCACAGGGGGCAGAGCGTGTGTTACGTTATCCATGGTTGGCCGCAGTGTATCCCAGGCAGCGTCGAATGTCCAGGCCACGCACAGGCTGCATTTCGATTGCCAAACGCGGCCCTTTCTGGTACAATAGCGCCCACTGAGTTCTTCGTTTCAAGGCGCGCTATCCCACAGGAGGGGAGCGTATGCTGGCAAAAGTCATCAGTTGTTCAGTGGTAGGATTGGAAGGCACGGCGGTCGAGGTGGAGGTGGACATCTACGCCAACTCGCTGCCGTCGATCACGCTGGTCGGCCTGCCTGATGCGGCCGTCAAGGAGTCGACCGAGCGGGTGCGTGCGGCGCTGTTCAACTCGGCGCTGTATTACCCGCGCGGCCGGGTGACGGTCAACCTGGCGCCGGCCGACCTGCGCAAGGTGGGGCCGGTTTACGATCTGCCCATCGCCGTGGGGCTGCTGGCGGCCAGCGAGCAGGTGCCGCTGGGGCGGCTGGAGAACACGCTGTTTATCGGCGAGCTGAGCCTGGACGGCAGCCTGCGCCACATCGACGGCGTGCTGCCCATGGCCCACATGGCCCAGCAGCAGGGCATCCAAACCGTTTACCTGCCCGAGGTGGACGCTCCCGAGGCCGCGCTGATCCGCGGACTGGAGGTGATCCCTGTGCCCTCCATGTCGGCGCTGGTCTCACACCTGCGCGATTTCGATCCCATCCCGCCCTTCGAGCACGGCGAACGCTTCGACCAGGTGGAGGACGCGATCTACGTCGTGGATTTTGCCGACATCAAGGGCCAGGAGCACATCAAGCGAGCGCTGGAGGTGGCGGCGGCCGGCGCGCATAACTGCCTGATGACTGGCAGTCCGGGCGCCGGCAAGACCCTGATGGCCCGCTCGCTGCCCTCGATTCTGCCCAAGCTCAGCCTGGACGAGGCGCTGGACATCACGCGCATCTACTCGGTGACAGGGCAGTTGCCGCCGGGCACGCCGCTGGTCAACCAGCGTCCCTTCCGCTCGCCTCACCACACCATCAGCAACGCCGGCCTGGTGGGCGGCGGCCGGCTGCCGCGGCCGGGCGAGATCAGCCTGGCCCACCGCGGCGTGCTCTTCCTGGACGAGCTGCCCGAGTTTGGGCCCAAGAACCTTGAGACGCTGCGCCAGCCCCTGGAGGACAAGGTGGTGACCATCAGCCGCGCGCAGGGCTCGCTCAGTTTCCCCGCCAACTTCATGCTTGTCGGGGCCATGAATCCCTGTCCCTGTGGCTGGTACGGCGACAGCCAGCATGAATGCACCTGCTCGCCGTCCGTGGTCAGCCGCTACCAGAAGCGCCTGTCCGGCCCGCTGCTGGACCGCATCGACATCCATGTGGAGGTGCCGCGGGTGGACTTCGAGAAGCTGAGCGACGCACGGCGCGGCGAGACTTCTAAGGCAATTCGCGAGCGGGTGGAGGCGGCCAGGGAGCGGCAACGGCAGCGCTTCGCCAGCTACGCCGACAGCCACGGCGCGCTGCTGACCAACGCCGACATGGGGCCCGGGGAGATCCGCGAGTTCTGCCCGGTGGACGAGGCCGGCCACAGCCTGCTGCGCGCGGCCATGCGCCAGTTGCACATGAGCGCGCGCGCCTACCACCGCACCCTCAAGCTGGCCCGCACCATCGCCGACCTGATCGGCGCCGAGCGCATCGAGACCGCGCATCTGGCCGAGGCGATCCAATACCGGCCGCGCTGGCAGGTGTGAAGGAACGGACAGGTTTTTGCGCAGTACGACGAGATAGGATATCATATGTGCAATTAGTCGCCTGAACAAGCGACTATCTGCACATGCGGTGTTTTCGATATGCAACTCGACACGTACAACAAGCTTTACCAGGTCGCTGAAGCCCAGGCCGGCTACTTCACGACCGCCCAAGCTGCAGCGGTCGGCGTAGACCGCAAACGCCTGGCGCGCTATGCCGTTGCTGACCGCCTCGAGCGTATCCGGCGCGGCGTCTATCGGCTGGTACCCTTTACGCGATCACCCCACGAGGACCTGTTTGTTGCCTGGCTCGAGACAGGTCCCGACTCGGTGATTTCCCACGACAGCGCACTGGCCCTTTATGAGCTATCCGACGCGCTGCCGGCAGCCATTCACGTAACTGTACCCTCCTCAGCTTCGCGCCGCCACCGTGGTCTGCAGATGCATACGAACCAGATCAACGTTCAGGAGATCACCTACTATGACGCGTTACCGGTGACGACTGTGGCGCGCACCATTGTGGACGTGACCGCGGCAGGCCTGGCAAACGAATTGGTCGAGCAGGCCGTCCACGAGGCCGTCTCGAACGGCCTCGTGACGCCTGCGCTCCTGCTCGCCGCAGCCGCCCCCCGTGGTCCGCGGGTAACAAGGATTTTGCGCCGCGCGCTTGAACGAATCGGGCAACTTCCGAGTCAGGAACCACAATGACGAACTATCAATCAGGAGCTGCTTTCCGCCGTGCTCTTGAAGATCGTCTTGCCAGCCAGAGCGCCAAGACGCAGACGCCGCTCGTCCGGCTCCGCAAACTGGTAGCCTTCGACCGTTTCCTTGCCCGTCTTGTACAAATCGAGCCTGATACCTGGCTTCTGAAGGGCGGGCTGGTGCTACAACTGCGCCTGAGCCAACACGCCCGGACTACGAAGGATATAGATCTCTTGTCGCTGGTCGATCAGGGTGAGGTGTCTGAGATCCTGATGCGCGCTGCGTTGCTGGACCTACAAGACTGGTTTTCTTTCGCCGTCCGTTCCGCACCTGCAACCCTGCCTGGGCCAGGTCATGGCGGGTTGCGCTTCTTTGTGACTGCGCTCGTCGCTGGTCGGATGTTTGAAGGCTTTCACGTTGACGTGGGTGGTGGCGATCCAGTGATCGAGCCGGCAGAGATGTTAGAAACGCCGTCTATGCTGACATTTGCTGGTATCCCACCCGTGATGGTGCCCTGCTACCCGCTAACCCAACATTTGGCCGAGAAGGTGCATGCCTACGTTCGTCCCGGAACGACCGGCGATAGCACACGGGTCAAGGATTTGGTGGATATCCTTCTGATCGCTGAGCACATGACAATCAATGGACCGGTCTTGCGCACTGCAATTCAAGCCACTTTCACGGCCCAAGGGGTAGGTGATCTCCCTCCGACACTTCCAGCGCCGCCTCCAGCTTGGGCTTTGACATTCAGGAAGCTAGCGGACGAGGTCGGGCTGAGTCGTGCGACTCTGGCGGAAGCCGTTCAAGCTGCCCGGCGCTTTATCGATCCGGTTCTGGATGAGACGACGCAAGGCAATTGGTCGCCGGAGAGACAATCGTGGGGTTGATGTGCTACCCTCACGTCCTTGTTGCCTGGTAAGGCAACAAGCAGATAAACTGGCACATCGTGAGTATCCCTGCCCGTGCGGCTGGTACGACGATCCACAGCACGAACGCACTTGATCATCGGCTCAGGTCAGCCACTGCCAAAAGCATCTTTCCAGCCCACGCAGTTTTTTAGATTCGTCATCGAAACAGGAGCAAACCATGAGAAACCGGAGATTGATCCTCGCCACCGCGGCAATTGCGGCCCTGCTTGTTCTGGCGTTGGCGGCATGCGGCGGCCTGCCGCCGCTGGTCGTCACGCCGCAGCCAACCGCCGTCACTGTCGTTCTGCCAGACAACGAGCAGGATTGTCTGGCTCAAGGCGGCGCGTGGGGGCCGCAAGGCCGGGCGCAGATGGAGATGTGCGACTTGCCGGCGGCCGATGTCGGGCAGCCATGCACCAGCTCCAGCCAATGCCAGGGCCTGTGCCTGGCCAGCGACACGTCGTCCACCGGCACGTGCAGCCCGCGCACGATCTACTTCGGCTGCTTCGATGTCGTAGAGGACGGCAGCACGATGGGGCTTTGTATCGATTAAAGGTGGCAGGAGGCCATCGCACCATGCATTTACAGCCATCGGACTTCAAGAAATTCGCCCGTCACTTCCTGGTCGAGCCAGGCAGCAAGGTCAACCTCAAGAAAGACTTCGATCCGCGCGATACCCACGGCTACGACAAGCCTGAGAACGCGGATGAAATCCTGCAGGACGGCGTCGAGCTGCTGGCCGAGTACCAGGAGAAACTCTATGCCGAGAACGCACGCTCGCTGCTGGTGGTCCTCCAGGCGCTGGACGCGGCCGGCAAAGACAGCACCATTAAACATGTCATGAGCGGCGTCAACCCGGCCGGCTGCCAGGTGACCAGCTTCAAGGCGCCGTCGGCCGAGGAGTTGGACCACGACTACCTGTGGCGCTGCGTCAAAGCGCTGCCGGCGCGCGGCAACATCGGCATCTTCAACCGCTCGCACTACGAGGAGGTGCTGGTGGTGCGCGTCCATCCCAAGTTCCTGGACGGCCAGCGGCTGCCGCCGGATAGTCTGGGCGAAGGACTGTGGGCGAGCCGTTTCCGCCAAATCAACAACTTCGAGCAGCACCTGGCTGAGAACGGTACCGAGATCGTCAAGATCTACCTGAACGTGTCCAAGGAGAAGCAGGCCGAGCGCCAGTTGGAGCGCATCGACAAGCCGGAGAAGAACTGGAAGTTCAACCCCGGCGATATCGCGGAGCGCCAGCATTGGGATGCCTACCTGGCCGCCTACAAGGAGGTATTCGAGCATACCAGCACTTCTTGGGCGCCGTGGTACGTGGTGCCGGCCGACCGCAAGTGGTTCGCCCGCATCGCCGTAGCCGCCATCATCGCGCAAAAATTGATGGAGATGGACCCGCAGTATCCCACGGTCAGCGAGGCCCAACGCCAGGAGATGCTGGCCTGCCGCCAGGTCTTGCTGGCCGAAGCAGCCGCCGATTCTAGCCGTTGACAAATGGCCGAAAAGTGCGCGATAATGCACACGGAAGTCATCTGAGCAGGCGTCCGGCGCCTGACCCTCATCTTATTCGTCCCGCTTGCGGGTCTATGTTCTCGACGAGGAGGACAACGTGTCCAAAGAGAAGAAGAAAGACAAGGAAAAGAAGGCCAAGGCCGACGTCTCCGAAGCCGTCGCCCCTCCCGCTCCTGAGGCGCCTGCACCTGAGATTCCCGAAGCAGCAGCCGTCAGCAAGAAGAAGATCTCCAACAAGGAGTACATGGAAGAGCTGGCCAAGTTGCAGGTGGAGCTGGTCAAGCTGCAAGAGTGGATCAAGCATGAGAAGCTCAAGGTGGTGGCGATCTTCGAGGGTCGCGACGCAGCCGGCAAGGGCGGCACCATCAAACGCATTACCGAAACGCTCAATCCCCGCGTGGTGCGCGTCGTGGCGCTGCCGGCCCCAACCGAACGTCAGAAGACCCAGTGGTACTTCCAGCGCTACGTGGAGAACCTGCCGGCCGGCGGCGAGATGGTGCTGATGGACCGTAGTTGGTACAACCGGGCTGGCGTGGAGCGAGTGATGGGTTTTTGCAGCGAAGAGGAGTACTGGGAGTTCCTGCGCTCCTGCCCCTCCTTTGAGCGCATGCTGGTGCGCTCCGGCGTGATCATCATCAAGTACTGGTTCTCGGTCAGCGATGAAGAGCAGGAAAGACGCTTCCAGTCGCGCATCGACGACCCCACGCGCCGTTGGAAGCTCAGCCCCATGGACCTGACGGCCCGCTCGCGCTGGATTGATTACTCCCGGGCCAAGGATGAGATGTTTGCCTACACCGACATCAAGGAAGCGCCCTGGTGGGTAGTGGACGCCGACGTCAAGAAGCTGGCGCGGCTGAACTGCATCCACCACCTGCTCAGCCAGATTCCCTACAAAGACCTGACGCCCGACCCCATCGTGCTGCCGACCCGTCAAAGTGACGTGGGTTACGTGCGCCCGCCCATCACATCGCAAACTTTTGTGCCGGCTGTGTACCCTAAATCGTAGGGCGAGTTAGTGATCTCCCTACACGTCTTGTAAGGATTTGCCTGCACAGCGCTTTAGTGCTATACTTTTGGCTGTCAATGCCTATCCTGGACCTCCTCCCCCAACCCAGGATGGGCATTGCCGCGTCTTGAGGAGTTACGGTTGAACGATGCGATAACTGCTGGTGATCGTAGCGGCGGGGCGCAGCATAGCCTGGGCCGGGCAGTAGATGTTCTCGGAGAGATCGATGGCGCGCTGTACGGCCTTCTCGCTGACGTCGCCGGTGATAACGTACTCGATGTGCATCGAGGTGAAGACTTTGGGGTGGCTCTCAGCCTGCTCGGCGGTGACGATCACCTGAAAATCCTGCACCGGCTCGCGCTTCTTCTGCAAGATGCTGAGCACATCCATCGACGTACAGCCGGCCAGGCCGATTAACAGCAACTGCAGGGGTCGGGCCCCGCGATTCTTGCCGCCGACGCCAGTCGACGAGTCCAGGGTTATCTTGTTGCCGGTGTCATTTTCGGCCTCCAGCAGCAGATCTTCGTGCTGCCAGGTTACACTTACTTGTGCCATAGGGTTTCTCCTTGGGTGGAGAAACCGGGTTTCTTCGCAGAAACCCAGTTTCTTGGGTTTGGGTTCAACTGACGCCGACAAAGGCATCCAGCTCAAGGCAGCGGAACAAGCGCGCTTCCGCTTCAGGCGGCATCGGCTCGACCGGCAGGTCGTGATAGAGCAGCACCATTTTGCGCAGGGTGTCCACGACCACGCGGCAGTTGTCGCAGGCGTCCATATGCCGCTCGATCTCCACACACAGCAGCTCGTCCAGGTCGCCGTCAACGTAGTCGCTGAGATCCTTGAGCAGCTTGCGGCATTCGCTATGATCGTGATTGTGGGTGCTCATAACGCCATCTCCTGGGGCTGATCGGCCAGATAGCCAGCCAGCCGCTCGCGTAGGGCCAGCCTGGCCCGGTGCAGCCGCACCTTCAGCGCACTCTCTGTAATGTCTAGCGCCTCGGCCGCCTCTTGCGTGCTCAGGCCCTGAATGTCACGCAGGATAAACGCGGCCCGCAGCGAGGGCGGCAGGGTCTCGACGGCTGCCTCCAGCACCTGGCGCAGCTCTTGCGACAAGGCCTGACGGCCGGGATCGACGTCCCAGTCGCCCAGTTGGCGGGGCAGCAAGTCGCCCTCGTCGGTCAGTTGCGGCTCGTCCAGCGACACGTTGTCGTCGCGGCGTTTGCGCAGCCGCATCAGCGCGGCGTTGGTGGTGATGCGGTAAAGCCAGGTGCTGAGCTTGCTGCGGCCCTCGAAGCTGGTCATCTTGCCGCAGGCGCTGATAAAGGCGTCCTGCACCACCTCTTCCGCATCGTCCGCGTCGCCCATGATGCGCAGCGCCACCGCATACATTTGGCTGCCGTGCTGCTTGACCATACAGGCGCAGGCGTGCTTGTCGCCGGCCAGCAAGGCGTCGATCAGCGCCGCTTCGTCGGTGTACAGGTTGAGGTCGATAGCCAATCCTGCCATTAGGATGACGCTCCTGACGAAATAGTTACCTGCGGTTTGGTTGCTATATTGCTCGGGCCGGTCTTTGCGCAGCGCCCCGGACGCAGCCTGAAGGAGTGCAACGGCTGGAGGACCGAGTCCTGCTGTTTTCATGCATCGGAATGCCGGCAAGCTGACGCGGCGCCTGGCATGAAACCTGGCAGCGGTGCGCTGCATCCTAGCTAACGACGACCAACCACAACCGCAGCAAAAGGAGATGTTATCGTGTCCGAACCGTCTTTGGGCCTTACCACCGTGTTGAACCTGGACTACGACCAGGCCGTCGAGCAAGCCAAGGCTGCACTCAAGGAGCAGGGCTTCGGTGTGCTGACCGAGATCGACGTCAAGGCCACCATGCGGGCCAAGCTGGACGTGGACTTCCAGCGCTACGTGATCATCGGCGCCTGCAATCCGCCGTTGGCCTACCAGGCTTTGTCCACCGACAAGAGCGTGGGCCTGATGCTGCCCTGCAACGTAGTGGTCTACGACAACGAGGACGGCAGCAGCACCGTCTCCGCGCTCAACCCGATGGCCGCCATCGGCGTGGTCGGCAACCCCGGCCTGGACGCCATGGCCACGGCCGCCACGGCCAAGCTGACCGCAGCCATCGAGCGACTGGGCACGCTGCTGTAACGCAACCGTCGGATTGACCTGCTGCACTTCACGCTATGCACAGCAACGCCCGGCCAATCGGCCGGGCGTTTTGCATGGTCGCCGTCGATGTGCGGACGGCATTGTACCATTGGTCACGGGGGAGTGGCAAAGCGGGGGTCGCTGGCGTCGCGCAGGCTGTCGCCCAGCACGAACAACGCCAACATGGTCAGAGCGATGGCCAGACCGGGAAAGAACGCGATGTGGGGGGCGCTGCGCAGCACGGCGAAGCCGTCGCTGAGCATGATCCCCCAGCTCGGCGCGGGCGGCAGCAAGCCCAGGCCCAGGAAGCTGAGGCCCGCCTCGGCCACGATCGCACCCGGTATGGCCAGCGACAGAAACACCAGCAGCACACCCGATAGGTTGGGCAGCAGATGGCGCGCCAGGATGCGCCAGTCAGACGCGCCGATGCAGCGCGCGGCGGCCACGAACTCAGCCTGCCGCAGCTGCAAGACCTGGCCGCGTACCAGCCGGGCCAGGCCGGCCCAGGCGGTGAGCGTCAGGGCCAGGAGAAGGGGACCAAAGCCGCGGCCCAGGATCGCCATCACTGTGATCAGGAACAGCAGCGTGGGGAAGGCATAGAAGACGTCGACTGTGCGCATGATGACCGCGTCGCTGCGGCCGCCGTGGTAGCCGGCCGCACAGCCAGCCGCCAGGCCGATCAGCAGCACCGGCGCCTGGCTGACCACCCCCACGGCCAGCGAGATGCGCGCGCCGTAAAGCAGGCGGCTGAGGATGTCGCGGCCCTGCTGGTCGGTCCCCAGCC
>JBAQCH010000023.1:0-12902 GCA_049294015.1 Anaerolineae bacterium | reverse complement strand
GGTCTCTTCCGGGTTACGAGTCATGTTTCAAGCACAATCAATCTCGAAGCGTTACTACTCAGCCGCCGGGTGTGAGCACGTTGATTGAGTAGGCCGCCGTATCGAAATCAGCGTGCTCGCACCCGGCTGCAGGCTAAGTCGCAGGACAAGCTGAACTTGCACAGCCGCGCTGCATCCGGTATGATGCTGGCATGGCCAGGAAACCCGTCGCCGCCGCGCCGAGCGGCAAAAAAAGCGCTAACAGCAAGTCCGCACCCCGCGCCAAGGGCCGTCAGCCCGACCGCGGGCTGGAGCTGCGCGTGATCTTGCTGATCATGCTGTTGCTGGCCCTGCTGGCGGGGGTGGCCTGGGCTGGGGGAGACAGCGGCCCGGCCGCGCTGTGGCTGTCGGACCTGGGCAACCGGCCGGCCGACCGGGCCGCGCTGGCTGGCCGGCGTATCGGCCTGATCTCCGGCCACAGCGGCTTCGACTCGGGGGCGATCTGCGAGGATGGCCGGCAGGAGGCAGAGACCGTGGCCCGTATTGCCGACAACGTGGCGCGCCGCCTGCGCCGGGCCGGCGCGCAGGTCGATCGGCTGGCCGAATACGACGCCCGCCTCAACGGCTATGCGGCCGATGCGTTCGTTTCGATCCACGCCGACTCGTGCATCGAGCGCAGCGGCTTCAAGATCGCGCGCTGGGCCGACAGCCCCATACCCGCCGTAGAGGACCGGTTGGTGCGCTGCCTGAGCGACAGCTACGCTGCAGCCACGGGCATCCCCTTTGACGCAGACACCATCACCGAGGACATGACGGCTTATCACGCCTTCCGCAAGCTCGCCATCGAAACCCCCGGCGCCATCATCGAAACCGGCTTCCTGGGGGGCGACTGGAACCTGATCGGCCGCCGGCCGGCCGTCGCGGCCGATGGAATTGTCGATGGGCTTGTATGTTTCTGGCGGCCTGCTCAGCCCAACTGACGGCGCTACCATCAGCGGCACCGTCGACGTGGCTGCCAACTTCCCTGGCAGCCCTTACGTGCGCTGGAACCTGTTCATCCTGCCCGGCGGCGATGGCAGCGGCAAGATATGGATCGCCTCTGGTGAGGACGCCGGCGAGGCTACGCTCTCCCTGGACACCACCAACCTGCCCAACGGCGAGCACGCCTTCAGCCTGCGCCTGGTCAAGGCTGACAGCAACTATGACGAGCAGATCGTCTCCTTCACCATCGCCAACTAAATTACACCGTGCGGTGATGCCCTTCCCGCCTGGCCGGTCGACCGGCCAGACGGGAGGGTTCCTCCTTGTGTGGTCGCAAGGGGCGTGACGGGATCAAGGTCCCTGAACGTCCCTTGCGTTCTTTTTGTGCCCACCAACAGGCGCTTTGCTGATTCTTTGGGTGGATGGTATCATCGCGTGGCAGCGTCGCCAAACGATTTCGAAAATCGTTCTACAGCCTTGGAGGAAGCCATGCTCAAAAAGCTCTTGATCGTCGTCCTTGCCGTTTTCGGCGTCATAGCCGCCGTCGCATTGGTCATGGTGGTTCTAGCCGATCCGGCCAACGACTGCCCAGCCTGCCTGCGCGAAGGGCCGCGGCCGCTGGTAATCGCGCACCAGGGCGGCGAGGAGCTGTGGCCCAGCAATACCATGTACGCCTTTGAGCGGGCCGCGGCCCTGGGCGTCGATATGCTGGAGATGGACCTGCACGTCACAGCCGATGGCGCGCTGGTGCTGATGCACGACGAGACGGTCGATCGCACCACTGACGGCACGGGCCGGCTGGAGCAGATGACCCTGGCCCAGGTCAAGGCGCTGGATGCGGGCTATTACTGGACTGACGACGGCGGCCAAACTTTCCCCTTCCGCGGCCAGGGCATCACCGTAGCTACGCTGGAGGAGCTGTTCCAGGCCTTCCCCGACATGCCGATGAACATCGAAATCAAGCTGGTGGAAAACGCCCCCATCGTCGAGCCCTTCTGCCAACTGATCCGCCAGTACGGCAAGCAAGACCAGATCCTGGTGGCTTCGTTCCATGACGACGCCATGGCCCAGTTCCGCGCCGCCTGCCCAGAGGTGGCTACCTCGGCCAGCCAAAACGAGGTGATCAACTTCTTTGCCCGCCACTTCGTGGGGCTGGCCAGCAGCTACAGCCCGGCTGCCCAGGCCGTGCAGGTGCCTGAATACCGCAGCGGCATCCACATTCTCACGCCCCGTTTCGTCCAGGACGCCCACAGCCGCGGCATGGACGTCCACGTCTGGACCGTCAACGAGGCCGAGGACATGCAGCGCATGATCGACCTGGGGGTGGATGGCATCATCACCGACCGGCCGGATATCCTGCTGGAGCTGCTGGGGCGCTGAGCGGCGCGAGGACTGACAGTGCTGGGCTGCCAGTCGTCTGGCCCGTCGCGGGGAAGCTCGCCCCGCACGTGACGCAGCACTGTCAGTCCTTCGTGGGCCTACTTTAGTTCAAGCGGGGGATGCCAGCCAGCAGCGACCCAACGGCGTCTGGCGCGAACCAACAATGGCCGGTTCAACTGCAAAGCTGCTACTGTAGCACGGCCGGCGGATGTAATGCCTAGAACCTGCGTGCCGTTGTTGCTCCATACGAAGTGGCCGAACCAGTCTTGCTGGCGAGGATTGAACAGCGCCGCTAGTTCCCCCGTCTCTGGATCCAGGGCATGGGTTTCCATCCCCTTGTATTCGTTGCAGGGCCGGCAAGCCAGCCACAAGTTATCACGTACAGTCTCACCCGCCTTCGCCGTCGGTATGATGTGATCGACGGTGAGGGGCACGCCGGTCAGCAGTTCGTCAGAAAGGCAATAGCCGCAGCGGTGTCCTGCGTCTTCGGCAACTCGGCGGCGCAACTCGGCTGGGATGTGGGCGCTCATGACATGGACTGTTGAGCACGCAACTGGTCGAGCGTCGGCAGCTTGTGGCCGCGACTCTTGAGCAGCGCGTAGGCCTGAGCCTTGCGCAGCATCAGCGCGTCCGCCTCGTTGCGCAACGTATCCAGCCACGCCTGTCCTTCCGGTGTCAGCGAGCCTCCCTGACGGCGATCCAACAGCAGATCGTATAGAGCGACTTTGTCCTTGTTCATGACACTGCCAGCGATCTGCCACAAAGCGTCATCAGATAGGTACGCCATCGCCGTTAACTCGCTTTGTAGCGCTGGCGGAAGGTCATCCTCCACGGGAACAACCAGACTCTCCAACGTCGTGACCGCTACTTCGTTCAACGGGCGGTTGACTACCTGCGCCTGACGCTGCAACTGCCTAAAAAGATGGTCTGACAACGTGACTGTAAGGGAGTGTGTCATCGATTTCCTCTGTCTCCTTGATGCCTAAGGAAGACAAACTGCACCAAAGGTCAACTGTTGACCGGCATTATAGTGCGACTCGCCGGGCTGGTCAAGCGCCTGCAAGCCACCTCTAACACTTCTCCAACACTCCGCCGACGTTATTCTAACAGTGGGGGGGTATAGTGGTGGTAATTGGTAGAGTGGTAGATTGGTAGATTGGTAACAAGTCGCGCGTGCGCAGAACCAATCTACCAATCACCAATTTACCAACCTACTTCCCAAAACCAAAAGGAGCACTGAACATGAGTAAGATTGTTGGCATCGACCTGGGTACGACGAATTCTGTGGTGGCGGTAATCGAGGGCGGCGACGCGGTGGTGATCCCCAACGCCGAGGGCGGCCGGACGACGCCGTCGGTGGTGGCGTTCACCAAGAGCGGCGAGCGGCTGGTGGGCCAGACCGCGCGGCGCCAGGCTGTGGTCAACCCTGAGAACACTGTGGCCAGTATCAAACGCTTTATGGGCCGGCGCTTCGACGAGACGCGCAACGAGCACGTCTCCTATGAGATCGTGGAAGGCCCGGCCGGCGACGCGCGCGTGCGCATTCCGGTCAAAAACAAAACCTATTCACCCCAGGAGATCAGCGCCATGACCCTGGGCAAGCTCAAGGCTGACGCCGAGGCTTACCTGGGCGAGCCGGTGACACAGGCCGTGATCACCGTGCCGGCCTACTTCAACGACAGCCAGCGCCAGGCCACCAAGGACGCGGGCAGGATCGCCGGCCTGGAGGTCCTTCGGATCATCAACGAGCCGACCGCGGCCGCGCTGGCCTATGGGCTGGACAAGAAAAGCAACGAGACCATCCTGGTCTTCGACCTGGGCGGCGGCACCTTCGACGTGTCGATCCTGGAGGTGGGCGATGGCGTGGTGGAGGTCAAGGCCACGGCCGGCGACACTCACCTGGGCGGTGACGACTACGACCAGGTGCTGGTGGACCACATCGCGGATCAGTTCAAGCAGCAGGAAGGCATCGACCTGCGCAGCGACCGCCAGGCCTTGCAGCGCCTGAAGGAAGCGGCCGAGAAGGCCAAAATCGAGCTGTCCAGCCTGGTGGAGACCGAGGTCAACCTGCCCTTCATCACGGCTGACGCCAGCGGGCCCAAGCACCTGCAGATGACTATCACGCGCAGCAAATTCGAGCAGCTCAGCGAGAAGCTGACGGCCCGGCTGCGCGGCCCCTTCGAGGCGGCCCTGCGCGACGCCAAGCTCTCGGCGCAGCAGATCGACGAGGTGGTGCTGGTGGGCGGAGCGACCCGCATGCCCATGGTGCAAGAGCTGGTGCGCAGCCTGGCCGGCGGCAAGGAGCCGCACAAGGGGGTCAACCCCGACGAAGTGGTGGCGGTCGGCGCGGCCCTACAGGGCGGCGTGCTGGGCGGCGAGGTCAAGGACGTGCTACTGCTGGACGTGACCCCGCTGACCCTGGGCATCGAGACCCTGGGCGGCGTGGCAACGCCCATCATCGAGCGCAACACGACGATCCCGGCCCGGCGCAGCCAGATCTTCAGCACGGCCGACGACAACCAGACGGCCGTGACGGTGCATGTGCTGCAAGGCGAGCGGCCTATGGCGGCTGACAACGTCAGCCTGGGCCAGTTCAACCTGGAGGGCATCCCGCCGGCCCGGCGCGGCATGCCGCAGATCGAGGTGACCTTCGACATCGACGCCAACGGCATCCTGCACGTCAGCGCGCAGGACAAGGCCACTGCCAAGCAGCAGAGCGTGACCATCACCGCCAGCACCAACCTTAACAAGGGCGAGGTGGAACGCATGGTGCGCGAGGCTGAGATCAACAAGGCGGCCGACGAGCGGCGCCGGAAGCTGATCGAGGCCCGCAACGAGGGCGACGCGCTGGCCTACAGCGTCGAGCGCAGCCTGCACGACCTGGGCGAAAAGGTCGGGGCCAGCGACCGCCAGGCCATCGAGCAGTTGATCAGCGAGCTGCGCAGCGCGATCAAGGGCGAGGACGCCAACGCCATTCGCCAGGCCATGGAGCAGGTGCAGCAGGCCAGCTATCGCATGAGCGAGCAGGCCTACCAGCAGCCCGGCAGCAACGGCAACGGCTATCACGGCCCCAGCAGCGCCGGCAGCCCGGAGGACGTGGTCGAGGGCGAGTTCCGCACGGTGTAATGTCCGGCGGGTCACGTCGCCGATGTGACAGATGCCGGTCCTATGAAACGAGGCCGGGGCCACAGCGGATCTGTTGTGGCCCCGGCCTTAACGCGTACAGCACTTTTCGCTTGTGCTTGATGCGAGCACTGAGATTGGGTCGCTCATCACGCTGCACCGCCGCCTACGGTTGAAACCGCAGGCTGCTATGCTTCGCAAAAGCATGCTAAAGCAAGCTCAGTCATGCGCATCAGCTTGCTTTAGCATGCTTCGGTGTGTCAGGCGCTGAATTCATTCGGCGCCGACGCCACGGCGTAACTACCGGGATAATTGCTTAAGATTCATCATTCGGCGGCGCTGCAGCGCGCTGGCCGCGCTTCACCGCGCCCACCTCCGCGAGCATCTCTTCGACCGACACCCGGCCCGCGTCGCTGTTGCTTCCCAGCATAGCAGCTAATTCGGCTACCCGCTCACCGCCCTCCAGCGCCACCACTGCGGTACGGGTGCGCTCACCGGCCACCTGCTTGCGCACGGTCAGGTGCAGGTCGCCATAGCCGGCCAACTGCGGCAGGTGGGTGATGCACAGCACCTGGTGCGAGGCCGCGGCCTGCTCCGCGCCGTTTTTGACAGTCAGTTCCCACAGCTTGCGGCCCACCACGGCTCCCACGCGGCCGCCGATGCCCACGTCGATCTCATCGAAGATCAGCGTCGGCGTCTGGTCGGCCCGGCCCAGCACGGTCTTCAGGGCCAGCATCAGCCGCGAGGTCTCGCCGCCCGAGGCCACCTTGACCAGCGGCTTGAGCGGCTCGCCGGGATTGGCCGACACCAGGAACTCGACCCGGTCCAGGCCGGTGCTGTCGAAGCCGTAGCGGCCGGGCGCGACGCCGGCCGGCGCATCGCCCTCGCCGACGACCGCGCCGTCGCCCTGAGATTGCCATTGGAAGTCCACGTCGAAATGGGCGCGCTCCATGCGCAGGTCGGCCAGCTCGCGCACTACCTCGGCCGCCATGCGCTTGGCAGCCTCGCGGCGAGCGCGGGAAAGGGCTGCGCCGTGGCGGCCGATGCGCTGCGCCAGCCGCTCTTCTTCCTGCTCCAGCTCGGCCGTGCGCACCTCGGCGTTGCCCAGCGCGTCCAGCTCGGCCTGCGCCCGCGCGCCGAAGGCCAGCACCTCCTCGATGCTGTCGCCGTACTTGCGCTTCAGATTAAAGATCAAATTGAGACGCTCGTCCACCTCGGCCAGCCGCTCCGGGTTGAACTCTACGCCGTCGGCGTAGGCGTCCAGGCTGCGCGCCAGGTCGCTGAGCTGGTCGGTCAACGCCTCGGCAGCGTCTAGGATCGGCTGCGTGTCGGGATCGATGGCGGCCAGGCGGGCCAGCTTGCCGGCCGCCTCGCTCAACAGATCCAGCGCGCTGGCCTGCTGGTCGTCGCCCTCGGAGAGCAGGGCGCGGGCCCCTTCCGTCAGACGGATCAACTGCTCGGCGTTAGCCAGGCGGCGGCGCTCGCCGTCCAGGGCCGCGTCCTCGCCCGTCTCGAGCGCTGCTCCGTCGATCTCCTCAACCTGGAAGGTCAGCAAGTCCAGCCGGCGGGCCAGCTCACGCTGGTCGCGACGCAGGCTGGCCAGCTCCTTGCGCACGGCCAGCAGGCGGCGCACCTCACTCGCCAGCTTCTCGCGCGGCCCCAGCAGGTTGGCGTAACGGTCCAGCAGGTGGACGTGCTCGCGCTGACGCATCAGCGACAGGTGGTCGGTCTGGCCGTGGATGTCCACCAACAGGTCGCCGACTTCGTTCAGCACAGCCAGCGCCACGGCCCGGCCGTTGACGCGCGCCACGGTCCGTCCGCCGCGCCGCAGCTCGCGCGAGAGCAACAGCAAGCCGGGCTCGTCCCCCTCCAGCCCCTCCCGCTCCAGCACGGGGTTGAGCACAGATACGGCCGCGGGGGTCAGGACGAACAGTCCCTCGACCTCGCAGTGCGGCTCGCCCGAACGGATCACCTCTTGGCCGGCCTTGCCGCCCAGCAGCATGTCCACCGCGTCGATGATGATCGACTTCCCCGCGCCCGTTTCGCCCGTCAGCACGTTGAAGCCGGGGCTGAAGGCAAGGGCGACGTGATCGATGATGGCGAAGTTGGTGATGCGCAGTTCGGATAACATGGGAGGCTTTGGAGGCTTCGTAACACGTAACCCGCAATGCGTAACCCGGAAGAACGGGAGTCGTGTCCGAGATTCCGGGTTACGGGTTCCGGGTTACGAGTTATGGATTCCGGGTTACGGGTTACGAGTTCCGGGTTCCGGGTTACGAGTTACGAGTTCCGGGTTACGGGTTACGGGTTACGGGTTACGGGTTACGGGTTACGAGTTCCGGGTTCCGGGTTCCGGGTTCCGGATCAGCGCAGCGTCGCGTAGATCGTGCTCAGGGCCAGAAAGGCGAAGATGCCCAACGCGAGCAGATTGGGGAAGAAGCCGAGCACCGCGGCTCCGATCAGCACGCCAAGCAGCGTGCCCAGCAGAATGGCGATGATGGCTATCACGCCCATGTAGCGGCCGCGGCGCCGGCCGATGGAGCGTCGAATGATAGTAGCGGCCGTTCCGCCCACGGTGGGACCCAGTAGAAAGGCCAGGATCCAGCCAAAGAAGTCGAAAATGCTGATCACGTAGCCGATGATCGGCGCGGCGATGGCCGCCAGGGCAAAGCTGACCACCGCCAAGATGAAGTAGTCCTTGGTCTCGGCGTTGAAGAAGGTGTTTTGCTGTTGGCGAATGCAGTCCTTGCAGCGGTAGCCGACATCGGTCAATTCGACGCAGCGCACGCAGACCGGCTTGCCGCAGCGGTTGCAGCGCAGCGTGGTCTCGGTGTCCGGGTGGTTGGCGCAGAACAGCACCTGTTGCGCGGCCACCGGGCTGTGCGCATGGTCGTTGCCGGCGCCGTTGCCTGTTGATGGCGATCCAGCCGGCGCGTAGCGGGCCGGGTCGGCCGCCACCAGCGCCGCGGCGTTGGACAGGGTGGCCTGAATGGCACTGGCCTGCTCAGGCGCAGCCAGGCTGGCCAGCCGCTGCAAGGCGATCCTGGCCTCGCCGTTGTTGGGGTTGATGGCCAGCACCTGCTCGTAGCAGGCCCGTTTCTCCTCCGCGCCATCCACAGCCGCAGCCAGGCCCAGCCAGGCGGCGCTGTTGCCGGGCGAACGTTCCGTGGCCCGCCGGTAGAGCCGCTCAGCCTCGGCCCGGTCGCCCAGTCCGGCCGCCGCCGCCGCCTCAGCCAGCAGCTCGCTCAATGTCAAAGTAGGTTCTTCCAAGTTGCTTTGTCCTCAGTTCTCTCATGAAACGTGAGCCGTGAGCTGTGAAACGTGCTGCCCAGCAAACAACCAATGGCGCCGCACGCCCACCAATCACCAATCACCAATCTACCACTCACCAATCTACCACTCACCAATCTACCAATCTACCACGCTCTTTTCCGTCAGGCCTCTTACGCTACAGATTCCACTTCAGCCGCTGCATCAGGTTGCGGTAGAAATAGGCCGGTGGCCGGATGCGCACGAAGTTGGCAGAGGCGTCGCTGGCCGTCACCTCGACCGTGTCGCCGTTCTGCACCTCCACGTCGAACTGGCCGTCGACGCTGAGGATGACCTGGTGGTCAGCCGCCACCTCCAGCTTGACTGTCGCGCCCTCGGACAGCACCAGCGCCCGGTCCAGACTCAAATGCGGGGCAATCGGCGCCACCAGGATGTTGCGCAACTCTGGCGGCAGGATGGGGCCGCCCGCGGCCAAGGCATAGCCGGTAGAGCCGGTGGCCGTGGCCACGATCACGCCGTCGGCCGCGTAGGTGGTCAGGAAGTCGCCGTCGATCCAGGTGGAGACGCGCACGATGCGGGCCAGCCGCCCGCGGCTGACCACAGCCTCGTTCAGGGCTTGGAAGTGCAGCTCGCGGCCGTTCTCGTCCACGATGGGGCCGTTGCGTCGCAGCAGCACGTCCAGCATCAGCCGCCGCTCCAGCCAATACTGGCCGGCCAGCACCCTCTCCAGCGGCTGCTGCCAATGCTCCGGCTCCACCTCAGCCAGGAAGCCCAGCCGGCCCAGCTTGACGCCCAGGATCGGGATGGCGGCGTGGGCGCCCATGCGGGCGGCGCGCAGCAGTGTACCGTCGCCGCCCAGCGTGATCAGCATATCCAGCTCGGGCATCTCGGCCAGGCGGCCAATCACGCCGGTCTCGTCCCAGGCCGAGTCCAGCCAGGCTGCGCAGCCGTGATCGTGCGCCACCTGCGCCATCTGTGCGGCCAGCGCGGCCGACTCCGGCTTGCGCGGGTGGTGCAGGATGCCGATGCAGCGCATGGGTGGGGTGGGGGTAGGTGGAGGCGTCATATGGGTACCGGAGGTAGTGAACAGTGAGCAGTGAACAGTAGGGCAGAGCCGGTTTACCAGTGACTGTTCACTGTATGCTGTTCCCTGTTTACTGTTCACTGGCAACTGCTGCCCAGAGCCAATCAACCAGCGCCGCGCGCGCTACCGTCTGCTGGCTGCTATCGGCCAGGGTGCGGACTGTCCATTGGCCGCTTTGCAACTCGCCTTCGCCCACGATGACCACGTAGGCCACGCCTGCTTTGTCGGCTGCTTTGAGCTGGCTCTTGAGGCTGCGGTCGCCGAAGGGCAGCAGCGCCCCGACGCCGGCGCGGCGCAGCTCGGCCACCAAGGCCAGGGCCGCTTGCTTGGCCTGCTGGCCGAGCGCCTCCTTGCCGATGTAGGAGACCTGGACCGTCGGGCCGGGAAGGGCCGGCGGCTGCACGCCCTGTTCTTTCAGGACGGCAATCAGCCGCTCGACGCCGCTGCCGAAGCCGATGCCGGGTGTAGGCGGCCCGCCCAGCAGCTCGATCAAGCCATCGTAGCGGCCGCCGCCGCAGACCGCGGCCTGCGCGCCGATGCCCTCGGCCCAGACCTCGAAAACGGTCTTGGTGTAGTAGTCGAAGCCGCGCACCAGGCGGGTGTTGACGGTATAGGGCATAGCGGCTTGATCGAGATAGCCGCGCAACGTCTCGAAGTGGCTGCGACACTCGGCGCAGAGGAAGTCGATGCTGCGCGGCGCGGCGTCCAGCAGCGGCTGGCTGGCGGCCTCCTTGGAGTCCAGCAGGCGCAGCGGGTTGACGTCCAGCCGGCGCTGGTCCACGGCGTTGAGCTGGCTGCGGTAGGCCGCGAAATACTCCACCAGCGCGGCCAGATGGCGCGGCCGGCAGTCGGGGTTGGGACAGCCGATGGAGTTGACCTGAAAAGACAGGTTACGGAAACCCAGCTCGTTGAACAGACTCCAGGCGATGGACATCACTTCGAAATCCACGGCCGGATCGATCTCGCCCACCACCTCGACGTTCCACTGGGTGTGCTGGCGGTAGCGGCCGGCCTGGGGGCGCTCCTGGCGGAAGATGGGGCCAATGGTGTAGAGCTTGACCGGCTGGGGACGCACCCGCATGCCGTGCTCCAGGTAAGCGCGCATGATACCGGCCGTGAACTCCGGCCGCAGGGTCAGGCTGTCGCCGCCTTTGTCGGTGAAGGTGTACATCTCCTTGTCCACCATCACGGCTGCGCCCTCGCCCACCCCGCGCTCGAACACCTCGGTGAACTCAAAGATCGGCGTCTCGATGCGTTCGAAGCCATAGAGCCCAGCCAGCCGTTCGGCTGTGGCCAGAACGTGCCGCCAATAGGGCCAGTCGTCGGGCAAGATGTCGTTGAAGCCCTTGGGTGCTTGATACATGAAACGATGCCTCTGTGAACGATGAGTTGTCAGCCCCAGGTGCCCGGCATCTGAGTGTGACCGGCTGATTATAGCTGATTTTGGGAGGCATGTCTAAACGCGGTGGGGGAGCAAAGCAAAACTGATCTGGCAGGGGAAAGGAGGGAAGGGATGGGCTTCGGCGGCCAGTACGCTCCGCGGTTCAGTGTCGAATGTTGGCACACCTGCGAATGCTGCTGCGCGGCGTTACTGCCCATGCCGCGCCAGCACGCCCCGCACGCTCCCCGGCCCGCCACAGTGGTCGAACAGCCAGCGGCCCATCTGCCCCCAGTTGCTGACGGCCTCGCACCAGCGCACGGCCGCGGCGTATTTGGCCCGGTCTTGCTCGTCCTCGTAGCCCTTGACCTCCAACACCAACGTCGCGCTGTTGGCCAGGCGCACCAGGAAGTCGGGGAAGAAGTTGTGGCCCGCGCCGGCATAGGTGTAGGGGATGGCGAAGCCCATGTTGTCGGTGCGGGCGTAGGCGGCCACCAGCGGTGAGGTCTCCAGGTGGAAGGCGGTGGAGGCCTCCCAGGTGGCGGTGTCCAGCACCACGTGGCTGATGTGGCTCTTCCGCGTGGCGCGCACGGGGCGGGTGGTGCGGAAGAGCACCTCCTCGGTGGAACCCCTGGGCCGGAAGCGCTCGATGCGCGGCAGCAGCAGGCTGTTGCCAGCGTCGTCGGCCGGCCGGACGGCGTCGGCCAGGCGCTCGACGATCAACTGCGCGTATTTCTCCAGCCCCAGCTCGCGCGGGTCGCTGCCGTTGTAGACCACGCGGCGCTCAAGGAAGTTGCGCACGATGCCCAGCGCCTGCGGGAAGAGCAGTTGACGGGCGTGGAACTTGAAGCGCTCGTGGGCCAACAGCGCGTCGGTGACGCGGCTGGCCAGGAGGTACTCGACGCGCTGCACGCGGTTCTCGGCGTAGAAGGCCGCGCGCGTGGTCAGCAGCGCCTCGCCCGGCGCGTTGAGAGAGAAGGCTGTGTGATAACCCACCCGCGCCACGGAGATGGTCTCGGTCGGCTCCTTGCCCGGCTCGATGGTCAACACCGGGATGGCGTCCACGGCGGCGACGATGCGGCTACGCACCTGCCAGACGAAGCCCTCGACGCGGGGAAACTCGATCTTGAGCGCCTCCCGCTCGGCCAGCGCCTTGACCAGGAAGGACTCCTTGAGCGGCGCGGGCGCGCCGGCCGGCTTCTTCTTGGTGGGGATGACCTCGAAGGGGATGCCGTAGATGTCGACGTACTCCTCGTTCTGCGGCACGCCGTTTTCATCGACCTCGAAATCGTAGTTCATGCGGCGCAGGCCGCGGCCCACCACCTGTTCGCACAAGAGCTGCGACTGGAAGGCGCGCAGGCCGAAGACCTGGGTGACGTTCTGCGCGTCCCAGCCCTCGGTCAGCATGCCCACGCTGACCACACAGCGCACCTGCTCGCCCGGCTCGCCTGGCTTGCCCACGGTGGCCACCTTGCGGCGCAGCGCCTCGGCCAGCTCAGCCCGGCTGCCGCCGCCTTCCGAACCAGCCTCGGCGCTGGCCAGTAGCTTGGAGTCGATGCGGATGGTGTGCTCCGCCCCCGGCTCGTTCTTGAGCAGCTCGGGGAAGACCGCGCCCTCGACGGCGATCTTCTCGTAAAGGTACTCGGCGATGTCGGTGTTGTCGCAGACCGCGATCAGCGCCGGCGGCACCGGGTAGCCGTCCTGCTG
>JBAQCH010000022.1:0-3757 GCA_049294015.1 Anaerolineae bacterium | reverse complement strand
GGGCCGGTCTGCGTTGCGTGCTGGTGCTGGGCGGCAATGCGCCGCGGCTGGAAGGCGGCAACCTGCTGCTGGACCGGCTGCTGGGTGCGCAGATCGTCTGGGCCGGCGAGCGGGAGCGGTTGGCGCTGCTGGCCGAGACGGCGCAGGCCGAAGCCGCGGCCGGCTATCGTCCCTACGTCATCACCTACGGCGGCTCCAGCCCCGTGGGGGCGGCTGGCTATGCGCTGGCCTTCCAGGAGTTGCTGGAGCAGGCCAAGGCGCATGGCTGGGCGGTCGATCACGTCGTCGTGGCCAGCAGCAGCGGCGGTACGCAGGCGGGCATGGCGGTCGGCGCGTGGGCGGCCGGCTTCGGCGGCCAGCTCCACGGCATCAGTATCGACCGCAGCGCTGGCGAGTTCCAGCCCGCGCTGGCTGAGCTGGCTACCGAGACTGCCAGCCTGCTAGGCGATCCCCATAGCTTCACGGCGCACGACTTCATCGTCCACGACGCCTACCTGGGCGGCGGCTACGGCGTGCTGAGCAGCGCTGAACGGGACGCGATCCGCCTACTGGCTGCCAGCGAAGGATTGCTGGCCGACCCGGTCTATACCGGCCGCGCCCTGGCCGGCCTGCTGGACCTGCTGCGCCAGGGCCGCTTCGGCGCGGAGGAAACGGTCGTTTTCTGGCACACAGGCGGCTTGCCTGCGCTGTTCGCCTATGCCGATCAACTGACCTGAAAGTAGCTGCTCGGGCCGGTGTCCGACCGAGCCCGCCCGTGTAGCTGCTCGGGCCGGTCTTTGCGCAGCACCCCGGACCCTGGCTCGCCGGTTCCGAGGATAGGCGAGGGGCCGACCGAGCCCGCCCGTTTTCAATGGCGATTGCGCGCCGACGCTATGAACAACTGACTTGACCCATGCGCCGGAATCAAAAAGCCCGCCTGCGGTCGAATGACGACCGTACAGTGCGGGCTTTCTTGGTGTGGCACGGTCAGAGACCGGCCAGAGCGGTCTAGGCGTTCATCGCCTCAAGGCGCTGCTCGATCTCACGCAGGATGGTCTTGCGGTTGTGGTGCTCCTGCTCGAAGGACTGCACGGCCAGCAGGCCAGCTTCGTCCACCGTGTCAAGCTGAGCCACGACGTCCTTGACGTTCATGCCCTTGTAGTTCTGGATGGGCAGCGCAGCCAGGGCGCGCTCGGTCAACTGCACGTCCAGCTTCTTGGCGATGCGGTCGATCTCTGCGTCCAGCCGCTTGATGTCATCGCTGCTGGGGATGTGCAGCGCGCGCAGCATGGTCTGCACCTGCTGCTCTAGCTGCTCCTCGGCCACATGCATCTGGTCGCGGCTGCGCTTCTCCCAGACTTTCCACCAGCCCGTCAGACGTTCGGTCTGCATGATCTCGATCTCCTGGCCGCGCTCGACCAGCTTATCGAACAGGTCTTCACCGCGCTCCATCAGGTGCTCGGCTTCCTCGCGCGTGGTGCAGAGGGCGCCGCGGCTGGCGTCGATCAGCTTGTGGGGCACCGCCGTAACGGTGTGGGTCGTGTCTTCCACAAAACTGGTCATGCGTTGGGGAATTGTAAACTCTGCCATGGTTTTCTCCTTGTCTATGGCTGCCCGGCCGGTCATGCCGCCGGTGCGTTGATCTCGTTAGTTTCTTATGACGCATTGCGTCATAGCGGATTATAGCACAAGCTTTTCACAGAGTCAAGCCCCACGTAGCAGAAGAATCGACAGTCTTGCTGCCAGACCTTCGAGGTTGCCAAAAACACGAAGACCGGCGGCGCTGGCCAATCAGGTGGCTGTTTGGACAAGCAACGTCTGTAGTGCTATACTTGTTGCCAGTTTCTCAAACTCACCACGGCATCGCCCGTTGGGTTACAACTATCTCAGGAGGACATACGCATGACAGTCCATGTCGAACAAATGCTAGGCGCCGATGCAGAATACCTGCTTGGCTATAACACCCCTAAGGTCTCCAAGGACTTGCTGCACCTACCCGGCCCCGATTTCATCGATCGCGTCATGGCCATCACCGACCGGCCGCCGGCGGTGCTGCGCAACCTGCAATTGATGTTCAACACCGGCCGGCTGGGCGGCACCGGTTACCTGTCGATCCTGCCCGTGGACCAAGGCATCGAGCACTCGGCCGGCGCATCCTTCGCCCCCAACCCGCTCTACTTCGACCCGGCCAACATCGCCGAGTTGGCGCTGGCGGGCGGCTGCAACGCCGTCGCTTCGACGCTGGGCGTGCTGGGCTCGATCTCGCGCCGCTACGCGCACAAGATTCCCTTCCTCGTCAAGCTCAATCACAACGAAACCCTGACCTACCCGGCCATGTACGACCAGACGATGTTCGCCAGCGTCGCCCAAGCCTTCGACCTGGGCGCGGTCGCGGTGGGCGCCACCATCTACTTTGGGTCCCCCGATGCTCGCCGCCAGATCGTCGAGATCAGCGAGGCTTTCGCGCAGGCCCATGAGCTGGGCCTGGTCACGGTGCTATGGGCCTATCTGCGCAACCCGGCCTTCAAGAAGGACGGCGTTGACTACCACGTCTCGGCCGACCTGAGCGGGCAGGGCAACCACCTGGGCGTCACCATCGAGGCCGACATCATCAAGCAGAAGATGGCTGAGAACAACGACGGCTATCGCAAGATCGGCTTTGGCAATACCAACAAGAAGGTCTACGACGAGCTGACCAGCGACCATCCCATCGACCTGGTGCGCTATCAGGTGGTCACCAGCTACATGGGCCGCGCCGGCATGATCAACTCCGGCGGCGCGTCGGGCCAGAACGACTTCGCCGAGGCCGTGCGCACGGCTGTGATCAACAAACGAGCCGGCGGCATGGGCCTGATCTCCGGCCGCAAAGCCTTCCAGCGCCCCATGGCCGACGGCGCCGCGCTGCTCAACTCGATCCAGGACGTGTATCTGGATGGCAGCGTGACCATTGCGTGATCGGGTGTCGCTGATCGGTGATCGGTAATCAGTGAACGGTAATCGGAAGGACCAGCCTGCTCGGGGCTGGTCCTTTCCACTTGCCCGCCAGACCGCTCTCACTGTTCACCGTTCGCCGCCCACCAGCGCGTCTATTGGCGCGGCGCGCATTGGGCGCAGATCGAGGGGCGCAGCGCTGCGCTTTGGACCGCTACGCGCCGATCAGCGTAGCAAACGCGCGCACGGCGCCGGCGCGCAGCAGCGCATCGACGACCTGCCCGGCCGCGTCGGGCTGCGCGAGCGCGACCATATTGCCGCCGCGGCCGCCGCCGCTCAGCTTCGCCCCCAACGCGCCGGCCTGCCGCGCGGCCTGACACAGCCGGTCCAACTCCGTACTGGACACCCCTATCTCCTGCAAAAGGCTGTGGTTCTGGTCCATCAATGCGCCCAGCGGGTCCACGTCGCCGTTTTCGATGGCGCGTCGCGCCGCATGAACCACCTGACCGATCGCATCGAACAACGCCTCGCAGCGCGCAGGCTCGGCCTGCCAGGCGCGGCGCACATCGCCCACCGCGATGCTGGTTGGGCTGGGGATGCCCGTGTCGCCGATCACCACCGTGAAGGGCTGAGCGATGGTGAAGGGCTGCGGCGGATCGCCACGCACGAACCACACCGGCAGGCCGTAGGCGATCACCGTGTTGTCAACCCCGCTGGGTGTGCCGTGAAACAGCTTTTCGCTCTCGTAGACCAACGCTGAGACCTCGGCGGGCGACAGCGTGGCGCCAGCCGCCGCCGCCAGCGAGCGCACGATGGCCGTGGCCGCCGCAGCGCCGCTGCCCAGCCC
>JBAQCH010000021.1:0-9897 GCA_049294015.1 Anaerolineae bacterium | reverse complement strand
GGGCCAGACGGCGCCTTGGCGTCGCCAGCCGCCGCCGAGCCGGCGCCTCCCGCCTGGCTGCTGGCCGCGCTCAGCCTGGTGCTGCTGGCCAAGTTCGCCGTGATCGATCCCCAGACCACCTGGTTTCGCTGTACTTCCACCGGCAAGCAGGTGTGTGGCGCACAGGCCGCGGTGGATGTGCCCTTCATCGGCGGTCCGGTGCTGCGCGGCTACAGCGTCTCGGCCTACGAGCTGGCGCAGGGCGACGAGCTGCGCGTCAACCTCTACTGGCAGGGGACGGCGCAGCCATCGCCGCTGCTGCACAGCTTCGTCCATGTGCGCAACCTGCACCCCGACGATCCGCTCAACCCGCGCAGCGGCGACGGCATCTGGGCGCAGCAGGAAAACTACGCGCCCGGCGGCCGGCTGACCAGCCAGTACCAGTCGGGCAAGCTCTACGTCGACGAGTTTCGCGTGCGCTTGCCCGAAGATATGCCCTCTGGCGAATACTTTCTGGAGATCGGCCTGTTCGACCCAGTGACGGGCGAGCAACTCGATCCGCTCGCCAACCGGGTGGAGCCTCCGCTGGATATTCTATGGCGTTCCCTGCTGCTGCCCAACCTGGCAGTCGGGCCACAGTGAAAACGAGCCGCCTTTCGTGGACACGAAAGACGGCCCGTGAGCCGGCTATCCTGCGGCGCGCTAGTGTCTCGTCAGCCGTGATTTGAGGAGTTCGCACGCCCACGTGCGAACTCCTCGAATGAGCCTTGACACGAAACTAGCGGGCAGGCGTCTCGAACAGGGTTTGCAGTTGCTGCAAGGTGGCTGCGTCCAGCCGATTGTCCTTGGTGCGCTGGCGCAGCAAGGTTTTCAGTTGGTCTGGCTTGACCGCCGGAATCGATGGGCTCTTCAGTTCCAGCTTCACCTGGGGGTTGATAAACAGCGCCATCGGCTGCACCTCGACCGCTACGTCGGGCAGGTGTTGTGCGATGAATTTCTCCATCTTGGCCGCGTCGTTTTGGGCGTCCAGGGTGGGTGAGCCGATGCCCTCGTTGCTGAAGGCCAGCAAGAAATTCAACCGGGAGCCCTTGTGCTTCCATTTGTCCCGCTCGTTGGTCACCAGGCCGCCCTGTTCACGCAAAGCAAACGCATAGACCCCGGTAGGGCCGAGGAAGACGTAGGCAGCCGGCAGCATCCAGGCAAACAGCGAATAGCGATCGTCGAAGCCCTTCAATTCCTTGGCCAGCCGCTCATCCGGCCGCGGCGGACGGTTGAAGCGCCGTTGGTTATAGTTGCCGATCTGCGCGGCAATGAAGCCCAAGCCCAGACAGGCAAAGCTCAGCAGCACCATCCGGCTGTAGTTGGGGTTGACGGTGCCGACCAGAACCTGCTCAGCGTTGGCGCCGAACACCGGTTCCATCACGACGCTTTGGAAGGTGGCGAAGTCCGCGTTGTTCTCCTGGGGCAAACTGAGGCGCACCATGGCCTGCCCAGGCCAGCCGGACTCCACGTCGACCCAGCGGCTGTTCTCTGTAGAAAAGAGCTGCGCCAAGACGGCCATGCTGACGCCTTCGCCGACCCAGGTGTTTTGGGGGTTGACGAACACGACGACAGGCCCCCCTTGCCCGGTCAGCGGATACGTGCCCGCTGCGATCGTCTCCTCGCTGGGAGCAACGCCATCGATCGCCAACACGCGCACCGGGTTCTCAGCCAGCGCCAGTTCTTCGAAGCCCATGAAGCCAAGGGCGTTGCGGTTGCGGGAGACCTCACGCGTCAGCGCGGTGGGATCGTTGGAGAAGCGCAGAAAGACGCCTGGCGACGTGCGAATGGTGATGAACAGGCCCAGGGCCAACACGGCCAAGCCGGCCCAACTAACGTATTGGCCGACCTTGGCTCGTCGTTTGATGTATTTGTCGTTGGTGTAGATGCGCATAATGCTTTCAGGCTGCTTGAGCAGAGAAGGCGTTTACCGTTTCTCTGCCTACTTGTCTCCTTTAAGGTCGATACTTGCCGACGATCAGGCAAGCGTTCTGGCCGCCCAGCCCAAAGGAGTTGGACAGGGCCACGTTGACCTCCGTATGGCGCGCCACGTTGGGCACGTAGTCCAGGTCGCACTCTGGATCGGGCGTATGATAGTTGATAGTCGGGTGGATCGTGTCGGTGTGGACGGCATAAACACACGCCAACGCCTCGATGGCGCCCGCGCCGCCGAACAGGTGCCCTACCATCGACTTGGTGGAGCTGACTGGAATCTCGTAGGCGCGTGGGCCAAAGACATCTTTGATGCCCTTGGTCTCATGCGCGTCGCCCAACGGCGTGCCAGCGGCGTGCGCGTTGATGTAGCTCACCTCGTCCGGGCTGATGCCGGCGTCGGCCAGCGCGTTGTGCATACAAAGCGCAGCGCCCTTGGCCTCCGGATCGGGCGCGGCGATATGGTAGGCGTCGGCCGACTCGCCCCAGCCCAGCACCTCCGCGTAGATGCGCGCACCGCGCGCCAAAGCGTGCTCCAGGCTCTCCAGCACGAAGATGGCAGTCCCCTCGCCGATGACAAAGCCATCGCGCGTGGCGTCGAAGGGCCGGCTGGCGCGCGGCGGATCATCGTTCTGGGTGGTGACGGCCCGCATGGCCTCGAAGGTGGCGAAGAAGACCTCGGAGATCATCGCTTCGGTGCCGCCCACCACCATCACATCGGCCGCGCCGCGCCGGATCTCCTCGGTGCCCACGCCGATGGCCTGAGTGCCGGCCGCGCAGGCCGTCACCACGGTGTTCAGCGGCCCGCGAAAGCCGAAGACATTGCTGACGTGGAAGGCCGGCATGTTGGGCAGCCCGTTGATCACATCCACCGGCCGGCTGCGCATCCGGCCGGCGCTGGCGCCCGACCGGATCATATCTACGAACATGTCCTGGCCGCCGACGCCCGTGCCCATGATCACGCCCATGCGCGTCGGGTCTTCCTGCTGGAGGTCCAGCCCCGCGTCCTCGATGGCTTCATAGGCTGCCACGACCGAGATTTGCGAGCAGCGGGCCATGCGCCGGACTTCCTTGCGCGCGATGCGCAGCTCAGGGTTGAAGCCTTTGATCTCGCCAGCCACGTGGCTGTCGTAGGGAGTCGCGTCAAACTGAGTGACTGCGGTGATGCCGGACTGGCCGGCCACCAGGGCGGCCCATGTGTCGGTAGCCGTATTGCCCACCGGAGTCACCGCGCCGATGCCGGTGATCACCACGCGGCGGCGCTTGCGTTCGGTCACGCCGTTGATGGCCGACTTCAGGGCCACTAGCAGCGCATCATCGGGCAGCGGCGGCAGATCGTCCTGCTGGTGGCCGTTCAGCCCCTGTAGCTCGTCGATCAAGGCATGCCGCACGTTGGCCGGCAGCCTTTCCAGGGTTTCATGCAAAGTTGGCATACTGTCTATCTCGCTAAAGGTTGTGGTGTTACGCCCAGCCCATAGCTGGGTCTTGCGAATAAGCTATCCTGAAAATCGCTTGGGCCGGTCTCCGACCGAGCCCGCTGCGCTTTCATTGACGGTTGTGCGCCCAGCGCATGGGCGTCTGATCAGCAAGGCGTCTTCGACCCGTCGGGCGCAGGCGCCCGCGCGGATCGTGCTCTCGCCGTCAATCGGAGCTATCGAGCAGCGCCGGCTGCTGGGCCAGGCCGGCGCGAATCTTGCCAGGAACATCGGCCTGCACCGCCTCGCTGGCCACCTTCAACGCGCTGCGCACCGCGCGGGCATTGGAGCGGCCGTGGCCGATGATACAGATGTGGTTCAGCCCCAGCAGCACCGCGCCGCCGTACTCGGCATAGTCCATCTTCTTGGCAAAGGCGCGGAAGGCCGGCTTGGCCAGCAGCGCGCCCAGCTTGGTGCGCAGGGTGCGCATCAGCTCTTCGCGCAGGCCCTGCACGATCAGCGAGGCCACGCCCTCGGAGAGCTTGATGATCACGTTGCCGGTGAAACCGTCCGTGATCACCACGTCCGCGTTGCCAGCCGGGATATCCTTGCCCTCCAGATTGCCGACGAAATGCAGGCCCGGCGTCGCCTTGATCAGGTCGTAGGCTTCCTTGACCTGGACATTGCCCTTGCCCTCTTCCTCGCCGATGGACACCAGGCCAACGCGCGGGCTGGCCAGGCCCAACATGCTCTGGGCATAGATGTTGCCCATGACCGCAAACTGCTGCAGGAAGACCGGCTTCCAGTCGGTGTTGGCGCCGATGTCCATCAGCAGGCACGAGCCGCTCTTGGTGGGGAAGCGCGTGGCCAGGGCGGGCCGGTGGATGCGCCGCTGGCCGTCCAGCTTGATGCGGCCCAGCTCGAACAACGCCACAGCCAGCGCGCCGCCGGTGTTGCCCATCGTCACGAACGCATCAGCCTCGCCCTGTTTGACCAGCCGCATGCCCACGTGCATCGAGGACTGGGGCTTGCCGCGCACCACATCGCCCGGCTTGTCCTCCATGGTGATCTCTTGGGCAGCGTCGACCACGGCGATGGACAGGCCGGCGCTGTCGTGCCTGGCCAGTTCCTGCCGCACCACCGCCTCCTGGCCCACCAGAATCAGGTCCAGCTTGAACTCGCGGGCCGCGGCGACGGCGCCGGCTACTGTGACCTCAGGCCCGTGGTCGCCGCCCATAGCATCCAACACGATTCTCATGGCGTCTCCTGCAGTGCGCCCAAAGCCAGCACGCCGGGGCCGGCCAGCGCAGCCAACACCGGGCCTAGCTCGATAATGATCAGCTCGCGGACGTTCAAGGCAGCGCGCACGTCGGACTCGAATTCCTGCGCCTCTGCCAACACATTGGTGTGGGCGATGGCCACGCGCACAGGACGGTCGCCGGCCTTGGTGCGGCTCGCCTCGATCAGCGCTTTCTTGGCGCTCTTGCGCCCGCGCTCCCGGCCGAAAGGCTTGAGCAGGCCATCGTCCACCATCAACATCGGCTTGACGTTGAGCAGTGTGCCCATCATCGCCTGGGCCGAAGATAGCCGGCCGCTGGCTGCCAGATACTTGAGCGTATCGACCGTGAAGACCGTGTTGATGTTGGCGCGGATCGCTGGCAGCGCAGCCATAATCTCGTCGTGGGAAGCGCCTGCCTGGGCCATCTCGGCCGCCCGAATCGTCTGCCAGCCGCCGCCAATCGAGACGCCGCTGGTGTCCCACAGCGTCACCGGGATGTCGGTCTCGTGTTCGGCTGCCTGCACGGCCGAGTTGTAGGTGCCGCTGAGCTTGGCCGAGACCGCGGTAATGATCGCACTGCTGGCGCCTTCAGCCTTGATCTGCTGCAACGCGTCGATGAACTGGCCGGGCGAGGGCTGGGTGGTGGTCGGCAGCGGCGCATCCTTGGGCAGGCTGGCCAGCCGGCGGTAGAACTCAGCTTCCGGCATGTCCACCTTGTTGAGGTACACCTCGTTGCCGAAGATCAGGCTGGCCTGGCACTCGACAATGCCAAGGTGCTGGAGGTAGGCGGCCGGTACGTTTTGGCTGGAATCGCAGATCACACGGACGGACATGGACGGTTGCTCCTACGCTGTATAAAACACGGCGCCGGGCCACAAGATGCGGCGGCGCCGTGGACTGCACCAGCCATTCAGTATCCACACGCTGCGCGCTTCTGTCAAAATGGGCAGGTGACGCCAAACTTGAAACCAGTCGCGCGCTGCTGCGTAATGAGCTATGCAAGCTGCGTCGCGCGCTGCGACGCTCAGACCCATTCAGAAGGAGAAAGCATCATGGAAAAGCGACTCTACCGCTCCCGGAACGACCGGGTGATTTCAGGCGTCTGCGCTGGCCTTGGCCATTACTTCAACCTCGATCCTGTTCTGATCCGTGTTCTGGCGGTGATCGTGGGCTTCATGTCCTTTGGCACGCTGCTGCTGCTCTATGTGGTGCTGGCGTTGATCATGCCGCTGGAGCCGGAGCAGTCGTTGACAACCGGTCAAGAGCGCTCAGTTCCTGGTGATCAGTAAGCGGTAATCGGTGATCGGTTATCGGACGTCGCTGTGGCCGGTCTCCTGACCGAGCCACCTTCGCAATCCCCATGAACCTGGAACACATCCGCGCAGCCATCCCCGCCCTCGCCAGCAGCATCTACCTCAACACCGGCACCTTCGGCCCCATGCCCACGCCGGTAGCCGACGAAATTCGGCGCGTCTATGGCGAGATCGAACGCCAGGGCACTTTTTCGCCTGCCGTCTTCTGGCAGATGGAACTGGACGGCTTCGAGGCTGTACGCCAGCAGATAGCCGCGCTGCTGCACGCCGATCCAGCCGACATCGCCCTGACCCGCAACGTCACCGACGGCATCAACATCGTGCTGCACGGCCTGGATTGGCAGCCGGGCGACCAGGTGATCCTGACCGACCACGAGCACCCCAGCGGCACGGTGCCCTGGCTGGCCTTGGCCGAGCGGGCCGGGGTCGAGCTGCGCTGGCTGGAGGTGGTCGACGACGCTGACCAGATCGTCGACCGCTTCCAGGCCCTGCTGACCCCACACACGCGGCTGGCCCAGCTCAGCCACGTCTCCTGCTTGACCGGCCTGCGCCTGCCCATGGAGCGGCTGTGCCGGCTGGCCCGCCAGGCTGGCGTGCTGACGCTGGTGGACGGCGCGCACGCGGAGGGTCAGTTCGCGGTCGATGTCCGGGCGCTGGACTGTGACTTCTATGCTGCCTGCGGCCATAAGTGGCTGCTGGGCCCGCAAGGCGTGGGCATGCTCTACCTGCGCCGCGAGCACGTGCAGCGGCTGCGTCCCATCTGGCTGGGCTGGGACGTAGGGCAGGCCTTCGACCGGGCAGCGCACAGCTATCAGTTGCAGGATACAGCCGCCCGCTTCGAGCAGAGCACACGCGCCTGGCCGCTCTACCTGGCTTTTGGCAAAGCCGTCGAGTTCGTCGAGAGCGTCGGTCTGGCGGCCATCGAGGCGCGTGTGCAGCGACTGCGCCGCGACTTCACCGGCCAACTGCAAACGATCCCGCAGGTCACACTGCTCAGCCCGCGGGATGGGGCTCTGGGTACCGGCCTGGTCACACTGCGCGTGGATGGCTGGCGCTACGATGCCCTTCAGCAGCGCCTGTGGGAGCAGCAGCGCATCATCAGCAACGTGATCCGCGAGTTCAACGCCCTGCGCTTCTCGTTGGCGTTTTTCACCAACCAGTCCGAGCTGGACACGGCCGTCGAGGCGATCGCTGCGGCCTGCCGGCAGTAAATATAGCGTCAACAAAGTAACTGCGCAGAGGTGCCCGGCACTTTTGCGACGATTCGCACATGATGACAAGCTCGGTTCCAGTGCCGGGCACCTCAACTACTCGATTTTGGCGCACGCAAAGGCGCAAAGACCGCAAAGAAAGGCAGACCCCTTTGGCGTTTCTGGCCTCTGCGCGGGCGAATCGTGACGACCTGCACTTGGCTGTAGAATCGCAGACCCGGCGCATAGCGCCGGGTCTGCTGTTACTATGAAGGTGCGACGTTCAAGGTACCAAGGCCGACAGTGCGCGGGCGGGGGGGAACGCACCTGGCCACGGAGGTGAGGGAGAGTCTTGTATCTTGCCCTGGGAGAAACAAGCCAAACCTCGCCGACGCCTTCACGGGCCATTCTAGCACACTCCCCTGATCTTGCCAAGTATTGGTTTCGTCTAGCGATAGGCCAGAGCGCCAAAATCCAGCGCGGCCGCGCGCGTCGGCTCCAGCGGGAAGACTTTGGGCAGCACAACGTGGAACTGGCTGCCGCCGCCTTCGGCATCCTGCACCCAAATGCGGCCGCCATGCTGGCTGACGATGTGTTTGCAGATGGTCAAGCCCAGCCCGGTGCCCTTGTAACGCCGCCGCGCGCTGCTGTCCACCTGGTAAAAGCGCTCGAAGATTCGGTCGCGCTCCTCGGCCGGCACGCCGATGCCGCTGTCGATCACCGCCATCTCCACGCTGTCGCCCCGATCCCAGCCGCACACCTGCACCCGGCCGCCCTCGGGCGTGAACTTGATGGCGTTCTCGACCAGGTTGGTCAGGACCTGTTCCAGGCGCATCACGTCGGCCTCGATCTCGTCCAGGCCCTCCGGCAGCTCGCAGGTGACGGCCAGCCCCTTCTTCTGGGCCAGCGGCTCCAGCTTTGCTGCCACGTTGATGGCCAGCTCGGCCGGCTGCATCAGCACTGGCCGCAGCCGCACCTGGCCTGACTCCAGGCGGCTGAACTCCAACAGGTCTTCGATCATGCGTTGCAAATGGCTGGTTTGTTCCTGCACCGTGCCCAGGAAGTCGCGCTGCAGGTCGGTGACCGGCCCGGTCTTGCCCATCAAGATGATTTCGACGAAGCCCTTGATCGAGTGCAGCGGCGTCTTCAACTCGTGCGAGACGACCGAGAGGAAGTTGGACTTCATCCGCTCCAGTTCTTTTTGGGCGGTAATGTCGCGCAGCACGACCACCACGCCGCCGACCTGCTCGCCAGCCTCGGTCGCACGGTAGAGCGGCGCGGCCAGCGCCTGAAAGGTGCGCGGCTGGCCGTCGCTGGCAAAACCGGCTGCCGCAATGGGCAGCTCACGGATCAGGACATGGCCGGCGACGACGGTCTCCTCCAGCAGATCGACCAGCTCGTCGGCCGACAACAGGCTGCGGATCGGCGCGCCGGCCGGTGGGCCGTCCAACATAAAGAGGCGCGCTGCCACCGGATTCATCAGCACCAGGTCGCCCTCGGTGTCGGCCACCAGCACGCCGTCGCCAATGCCGGCCAGCACCGCTTCCAGCTCGCGCCGTTTGTCGGCCGAGTCGCCGTAGAGACGGGCGTTCTCCACCGCGGTGGCGGCAAAATAGGCAAAACTTTCGGTCAGGCCGCGCTGGACGCGGCTGCTGGCGTCGTGGTCGTTGACGCCGACCAGCAGCGCGCCGATGGGCTGGCCGCGCACCATCATGGGTGTGACCTCCAGCGCGGCCACGGGCCAGGCCTGGGTCAGCGCCAGCACACCCGCCCGTCCGTCGACGCCGGCCGCTGGACTTAAGACTTGGCTGCGCCCGGAGTTGAGCGCCTCGTGGAAGCTGGCTGGTACGCTCACCGCCACTGGCCCGGCCAGCGGGCTGGGCGCGCCGTCAGGCGTTACGATGCGGCTCATCGCCTGGCGCGGCTCGTCCAGCAACGCCACGGCGCAATAGGGCGACTCTACCAGCCGGCTCAGGCGGTCGGCGATGGTGCGCAAGGTGTCGTTGAGGTAGAGCGTGGCTGACAGCGCCTTGGCCACCTCTTGCAGCGCGCGCAGCTCCAGCACGCGGTCGCCCAGGTCGGTGGCAGTGCGTTGCAAGGCGCGCGCCTGGGCCGCCAGGTCCTCGCTGCGCGCGGCCAGCGCCACCTGCAGGCGGTCCACCTCGCTCAGCCGGCCGGCCAGCACCAGGCTGGCCCCCGCGATGCCAAAGATCAGCAGCAGCAGCAGCAGGTAGCGGGTGAGAAAAAATGGGTCGGCCAGGAAGCCCAGGCTGCCGTAGGAGACTACCAACGCCAGCGCGTACAGCGGGCCGTACGCAAAGGGCAGCCAGACCAGCCAACGCGCGTCAGGCCCATAGACCAGCGACTTGAGCGCCAACACCGGATAGAACAAATAGAGCGGACTGGCTACCCCCTCGTCCAGGGCGATCAGCGCGGTGACGAAGAATACATCCACCAACTGTGATAGCCAATAGGGCCAGGTGGCATCCAGCCGGCCGCTGAGCGGACTGACGAAATAGACGGTTGTGGCCAGGGTGATCAGCGCATAACCGCCGACAGCGGCCTGGACTGCCGCCGTAGCGCCCTGCGTGAGCTGCCATACGCCGATAGCTAACAACAGCCATTTGACCGGGATGCTGTAGCGCAGCTCGTTGGAGCGCAGCCGGGCATAGTTGATGTTCATCGCGGCGGCGGCGTCGGCGGGATGGTGGGCGCGCTGGTGGGGCCAGGCGCGGGCGGCGGCGGGGAAG